>JAFMBV010000041.1 GCA_017858255.1 Bacteriovoracaceae bacterium | reverse complement strand
CTTATCAATACCCTATGTTAGTTACTCATGCTGAAAACTTAAATATTGATGTCTGCTTAAACTTGGCGAAAATTTATGAGGCCAAGCAAGAAGAAAAGATGGATAAGCTTATTAAAGATAAAATAGCGGCAATGAAGGCAAAAGACCCTCAAAAGTATCGTCGTTTAACGGAAGCTGATTTTCAAGAAAAGAAATTCTTTTTAAACAAATCTAACCCATTAAGTTATGGAAGTATCAAATTACCGGTTGTTTTAAGCACAATGACTGAGTCTGAACTAACCTTTAAAACAGAGCTTCATTTGCCAATGAAGACCTATCGCTTAGATAACCCCTTACCACTATCCATTCACTTGGTGCCCGTTGAAGAAGGTCGTGACTTTTTAGAAGAGAAGGGCCTAAGAACTTATCGAGGTATTATTCACTCAATCTCAGAGACAGATAAAAAATCTCTTCGCCAGGAAGTGAATGAGGTTTTCTTTGAGCCTTTAAAAGAAAAAAGGGAAAAAGAGCAGTCCGATTTTAATGAACTCAATGCTAAGGTACAAAAAGATATTGAAGACGAGAAACTCTCTGAAGAAGATAAAGAAAAATTGGCGAAAGAAATTCTTGGAGTTAATGATGATGGGAATGATGACGTCAAAAGCGACGTGAGTGATGATGGGAATGACAATAACAGCAATTAATCTTTTCATTTAAATAACCACTAGACATTACGTACCGCGAGTCCCTAAACTTTTTTAAAGTTCAGGATTTCTTTATGGTTAAATTGATAAAGACCAACAACTTACGTTGGTCTTCGCTTTTTATTATTCTCATCTCTATTAATACGACTAATGCATTGGTTTCGGTGGGAGGCTACGTGCCATTTGGTCCTTCTACTCAAAAATCAGTAACAGGTGGTAAGAATACCTTTTCCTTTGATCCGATGATTGGCCTGAATACAGTTATTACCACGCCTTTTTACAATCAGTTATTTTTGCCTGAACTCGGAATGGTTTTTCATGGAGAAGGGCAAGATGGCTATAGTAAGCAAACAACCCTCTTTATCTTCGATATGGGTCATCGCCTAACGGGAACAACTCTACTCCGCTATGGACTAGGAACTTTTCTTACTCGAATTACCGCAGATGGCGGAAGTGTGACCCTTCGAAATGGGGGTGATAGTGCCACTTATTATCAACCAAATGAAGCTTCGACATCATGGAATACTACCGTCAATTTAGGTCTTGAAAACTCATTTGGTCCAAACTATGCGGGTCGTGTGCAGACGTATTTATTTAGTTTATTCAATGGTGAAGCTCGAAAAGTGTCCTATTCATTAAGCTTGGTGTACTACTTATGAAACTTAACTTTATTTTATTTTCTTCTCTCTTTATGAACTCTATCCTTGCCTTTACCTTGTCTAACGAGGGTCGTGTAAAGTTACCATCTCCAGAGGTTAAGATTATTGTGGCCGGAAATACTTGTTCAGTCGCAGGTTTTAATAGTGCTCAAGAGTTAGCTGATATGGTCAAAGAAAGTGTTGAAGAGTATTGGAATCGCATACCAACATGTGCCTTAGATTTTGAAGTCGTGGGTGTCAGTGCTTCTATAACAACGACTAGTGACACTCTTCTTGCCGCTCTTCAAAAAACCTCCGTAGGCCAAATACTGGTTGGCTGTAGTGATAATGCCACTCTTTTTACAAGTACCTCAACTCTTGGGGTTGGTAGTATAAATACTGCCAGTGGGGATCGCGGAACTTTCCTGATCAATAATAAGGACACGACCTTTGCCAACCTTACGGCATCAGAAAAATTAGCAGTCATTTCCCACGAGCTTGGCCATGCTTTTGGCCTAGGACATTCTGGTGATCCAGCAGCTCTCATGTACTTTTCAGTTGGTGGTAAGGTTCAAGAAAAACTCTCAATTGATGATTATGATGCTTGCTCTTATTTATATCCCCATGATTCTCCTGGTTCTTGCAGTGGAGTGCCTATTATTTCTCCATCAAAGGGGGATGGGAGTTCTAGTCAATCTGGTGGTTTAAATAAGAAAATGACCTTATTCTTTGTCAGTATCTTTGGTCCCTTTTTGTTAGCGGGTCTATTTTTTAGAGGAAATGAGTGGAGGAAGCTCTTCTTGCCTTCGTAAAGACTGGCGACTTTTTTAATCTGGATGCTCTTTTTCTTATGAGCTTTCTTGCAGCAACAATTCTACCTTTGGGCTGTGAGCCTATTCTCGTTTCCATGGCCCTAAGTGATCGTTACGACTTCCTTACTCTTGGTTTGGTGGCCACGGCCGGAAACTCTCTCGGTAGCTTTACCTGTTATGGGTTAGGTTTTTTAGGTAAGTACGGTTGGTTAAGGATTCCCGAGAAGAAAATTTATCAGTGGAAAAACAAAATTAAAAAATGGGGACCCTTTATGGGTTTTTGGGCATGGCTACCCTTAGTCGGGGATCCTCTCGCTATAGGTCTTGGTCTTTTTAGAGTCCCGTGGAAGCGTACTTTTGTTTTTATCATTATTGGAAAGGCGATTCGCTTCTCTACTCTTTTATGGATTCTTCGTACTTAATTAGTCGGTCTTTCTATTCTTTTCTTACAGGCGATGCCTTTAGGTTTTCCCTTCGCTATTATTTCTACATTAAAGAGATCTTTCTATTTTTCAATAAATCGATCGGTAAAATTTAATAGGTTAATTTCAAGGAAGAAATACCATAAGACGACTAAGGAGTGTTGTATGAATAACATCTTATCCAGAAAAACTATGAGGCTATCTCTTGTAGGTTTCATTGTTTCTGTAGTTTCATTTACATCGTTTGCTACAAATTTAAGTGCCTTTAAAAAGCGTTTCGAATTTGTTCGCAATGATCAGGGAGGGGTTGAGTATATTCGTGACCGTTCCATCACAGCAAAGTTCTCTATTGCCCCTTATCTCAAATTCATTAAAGAAAGCCTGCAAGAAGAGCAAGCACTTATGAAAAATAAGGGAGATTACGATTCGCAAATTGAGGGTCTCTTTGATGACCAAGGTGAAAATTTAATTGGCTATGGTGATGAAAAAAGCAATGGCCAATCACAGCTTGTTGTTGATTCTCTTCGTACTTTAGAAAATGTTGATTTTGATAAAGTCTTCAATGATTCAAAGTTCAAAGAAGTGATTAAGGAGTTTGAGTGGAAGCTTTCAGATGCTCTTTTAAAACTAGATCCAACTGTATTGGCCCATGCAAAAGATATGGACTTCTTTTATCAAAAGAGAGTTACATATCAAGTTCTTACGTGGGGACTAAATTTTGCTAAAAAACGTCTAAGTCAGGTTCCGATTCTTAATACTGCTAGCTATGTTTTAGTTAGAGTTGAGGAACTCGTTCGCCAGAGAAGACTTTTTCATCAAAACATGTTGCTTCACTACCTTGAGCAAGCCTCTGAGCAAGAGCTTGGAATTACTCATGATGAAGCCAATCATATTATGTCTTCAATTTATGAGTCACGTATTGATTGGTTTGCCTTTTGGGAATCTCGTTCTGCTCAAGCAAATTGGGATAAGTATGGTGTAAATAAGTTTTTTGGTGCCATCCGTATAAATAATAATCGCTTTAGAAGAATGACGTCTACATTCTCTCAAGTAGGGGCACGACTCAATTATGCTTATCAAGATGTTCTTAAAGGTGAAGAGAATGTAATTCTAGATCTTTTTAATACTGAGCATATGTTTAGCCGCAACTTAGCTGTGGCCTATAATCGTGATAGTCCAAATAAAATAGCACGTAAAAGAATGGTCATCCAATTAGCTGAACTTGGTCTTTCTTTTATTCCTCTTCCAAGCTTCATTAAGGGGATTGCAGAAAACTTCATGCAATCTTTTCATAAACAACAAGCTTTGACAGAAGGTGCCCTTTACGGTCATTTTGAATCAACTGGAAATCAAGAGGGAATGAATCAATTGAAGATTCAAATTTTAAATCCATTTGAAACTCTTTAACAGAGAGGAATATTAGGGAGCGAAAGCTCCCTTTTTTTATGATGAACTACACATTTGTCTTTGAAGACACTTTAAAACTATTTATTAGCCTTCTCTCGATTCTCAATCCTTTGGGAATCATTCCTATTTTTATCACGCTTACCATTGGATTTTCAGAGGATAAGGTTAAGTCAATTGCCACCAGCTGTTCTGTAACAGTGAGCATTACTTTGGTTGTTAGCTTGGTTCTTGGAAAAGGAATCCTAGACTTTTTTGGAATATCTCTGGCCTCCTTCTCAATTGGTGGGGGAATTTTAATCTTTTCGATGGCCATGCAAATGGTGTCTGCAAGAATGGCCAGCCAAAAACTAAATGAAAAAGAAAAACATGAACTCAACCCAAGTGAAATCGGAATTGTACCTTTGGCCATCCCTCTTTTGGCCGGACCCGGGACAATCTCTCAGGCCATCATTTATTCTAATAAGCTTACTTCGCCGGCCTACTGGCTTGGCTCTGCCATTACCGTTCTCATTATAGGAATCCTTATTAAATTCACTTTTCAGTATTCTAGGTTTATTGGGAAAAAGTTGGGAACAATAGGTCTTAACGTTATGACTCGTATAATGGGCCTAATTATCTTATCTCTTTCCATTGAGATAATTGCTTCTGGGGTTCTTGAAATCTTACCCGGCTTAGGCCGACTTAGGTAATTGTCAGACGATATCATTCTTTCTATATTATAAGCATTGATGAAAAAAATAGCCGCTTTTGATATTGGCTCTAATGCTGTTCGCATGGCCATAGGTTCCCTAGATGAAGATGGACTTCTAACCATTTTGCGTCGGGTACGCGTACCCTTGCGTTTAGGTAGTGAAGCCTTTTCAAAAGGGAAGTTTTCAGAATCTACCATTAAGAAAGCGGTAGAGACTTTTGTCGAACTAAAAGCGGAATTAGACCATTATGAGGTCGAACGTTTTGAGGCCGTGGCCACAAGTGCCTATCGTAACGCAACAAATGCCGATGTATTAGGTAAAAAAATCCTTTCCGCTACTGGGATTTTTATTCGCCAAATTGATGGTAAAGAAGAGGCGAGTCTTATACGCAAGGCGATCCAATCTCAGATTGATCTTAATAAAAAAAACTATCTCTTATTTGATATCGGTGGAGGCTCGGCCGAATTGACCTTTTTAGAGAAAGGGAAGTTTTGTGGTTCTGTGAGTTTACCCGTTGGAACTGTTCGTCTTCTTGAGTTAGGCAAAGAGTCCTTATCAAAAGGAGTGCCTGCTGAGCAAGCTTATGAGCTTTATCTGAATGACCTAAGCAATTCTATAAAGTCCTTTTCACAAAAATATAATCCACAAAATCGTCCTATTCGCGTCGTCGGAACTGGTGGGAATTTTCGTCGTTTAAGCAGATTAAGAAAAAAGATTCTCTATAAGAAAAATATCAGATTTATCCTTCCTGAAGAGGTTAGTGTTATTAGAGATATTTTAGAAGAAACACCGTATCTAAAGAGAATTAAGAAGTTTGGGTTAAGGCCTGATCGTGCTGATGTGATAATACCAGCGATCCATATTATGGAACATGTTATGGATATTATTCCTGTGAAAAAGATTATTGCACCTGATATTGGTCTTATTCATGGACTTTTATTTCAGGTACTTAACGAGTCCTTTGACAAGGTTAAAGAGATTAACCTTTAAGGAGAATTTTTTGGCTGTTAACCTCTAACTTTTTGTCATCCATGGGCTTTCTTTGCACATAGGTACCGTCACTCTTTAATTCCCATAAATGTCTATTATCATCTGCACAGAGGCTTAAGTAGTCCCATAATTCTTGGCGAAGATTTTTTTGATTTATTGGTGCAATAACCTCAACTCGATCAAATAGATTTCTCCTCATCCAATCAGCACTTCCAATATAGAAGGCACCATTTGCAGGGTCTTCTTGGCCGTTTCGAAAATAGAAGATACGACTATGTTCAAGAAGGCGACCAACGATGGAGAAGACTTCAATGTTCTCGCTTAGACCTGTTATACCTGGTCGTAAGCAACAGAACCCTCTGATAAATAGAGTGATTTTAACCCCTGCCTGTGAGGCCTCATAAAGTTTTTCAATAATTTGTGGCTCTTCTAGCTGATTCATCTTGGCAATAATTTGGGCAGGTTTTTTCTCGTTTGCTTTTTGGATTTCTCGTTCAATGTTTTTGATAAACCTTCTATGCATAGTAAAAGGAGCGACTAAAAGCTTCTTGTAATCTTTCTTGATTGATCTACCTGTTAGAAAGTTAAAGACTTCGATAACTTCTTGGCAAATTTCTGGATCACTAGTGAATAGGCCATAGTCAGTATAGAGGCGAGAAGTTTGAGAGTTATAGTTTCCAGTTCCTAAATTAACATAAGTTCTGATGCCATCAGTATCCTGGCGTACAACCATGATCATTTTCGCATGGGTTTTTTGATCCATAAGGCCATAGGAGACATGGATACCGGCCTCTTCAAGCTTTTGTGCCCATTTGATATTTCTTTCTTCATCAAATCGAGCTTTAAGTTCAATAATAACGGCCACTTGTTTTTTATTTTCTGCGGCTTCTATAAGAGCATCAATTAGACGACCGTCGGTATCAGTTCTATAGAGAATGATTTTTATGGCACGAACCTTTGGGTCATTGGCCGCTGTTTTGACGAAAGATTCAACTGAGTGTGTAAAACTCTCATAAGGAAAGTGAACAAGAGTGTCTTTTTTTCTAATCATTGAAAAGAGACTAAATTCTCCATCTCCTTTATGATCAAAAAGTGGGGGTATCTTCTGAGTGACCGATTTGAATTTTAACCCCTTTCTTTTAATATCGAGAATTTCTGAAAAGTTTGTATAGGAGGGGTAACTCTCTATTACAAAGTAGTTTTCATCAGCTAGATCGAGCTCTTCCATTAAGAATTGAGTTATCCATGGGTCCGAGTTCTTGAGCATTTCTAGGCGAACTACTGGGGCAAACTTTCTTTCCTTCAGTCCTTCTTCTACCCATTCCATTTTGTCTTCAGCATCATCTCCCTCTTCATCAATTGCGGCATTTCTTGTGAGCCGAAAAAGGCAGGAGGACTCTAGGATCATGCCACTAAACAGAAGGTGTAGGTTTGCCATTAGTACCTCTTCAAGATTGATGAAGCGGTATTCATGCTGGCGAGTACCATCAAGGCGTATCCATTGTGGTATTTCACTTGGAACTTTCACTCTGGCGAATTGTCTTGTCCTTTCGCGTGGTTTTCTGAGGCATACACCAATCGATTTTGAAAGGTTTGATATAAAAGGAAAAGGGTGACCTGAGTCGACGGCGAGGGGGGTGAGAATAGGGAATATATTTTTTTGAAAATATACAAGCATCTGATGTTTATCATTTGGTGCTAAGTCGCTCCAATAAACAAGTTTGATGCCTTCTTTTTGTAAACTGGGTAGGATTTCTTTTTTAAAGCAATGAGAGAGCACTCGTTGTTGGTAACTGACTTTCTCTCTTATCTTTTGATAAAGCTCCTTGGCCGAATGACCAGAGATGAAAGTCGTGAGGTCTCCTTGTTCTATTTTATTAAATAGAGCACCAACACGCTTCATAAAAAACTCATCATTATTTGAACGCCAGATATTCATAAATCGCAATCTTTCTAATAAAGGAGTACGTTCATCAAGGGCCTCATGCATTACCCTGCCATTAAAGTCTAACCAACTAAGGTCGCGATTAAAGAAATGGTGGGTATCATAAGTTTTGGCGTGCTTTTGTACAATCTGTCGCTTCTTAGCGGGAGTTTTTCTTGTTTTAGAACGATTTGTGCGCTTTTTAGTGGCCTGACTTTTAGATTTTTTGCGAGTGGTTTTTTTCTCGATCTTTTTGTTATGGGTCTTTTTGACGATTACTTGTTTCTTTGCCTGTTTCTTCTTTGGCAGTTTCTTTTTGGTCGGCTTTACTTTTGGGACACTTTTCTTTGCTGTCCTCTTTGCCATCTTCTTATTTGATTTTTTTGTTTTTTTTTCTGCCATAGCTTTTTTAATTCTTCGTTGGTTGTCAGCATATTGTAATTTAGGACGAGATTACTTTCTAGCAGGGGTATAATTGTTAACATTTTTCCTTTGACCCTTTATCCAGACCTCGTTTTTATGGTTAGGTGATAAAAATCTTTATCCTATGGGCTCTATTTCTTAGTAAATCTATTTTGGCGAAGCCATTTGGTATGCGTGTCCTTGGCAACTATTCTAGTCAGCAAGTTTACCGTGGAGCGGTTGCGTGGCCTGAACCTAGCGGTCTTGCTGGTCCTATGCTTGTCTTTTATAATCGGTTGTTTTTAGCAGGGCCAAATGTTTTTTATAGTCCGAAAAATGGTCCAAAAAGTAGAAAAATAAATTTTACGCTGGCGTACTGGACACTTATTCTTTGATGACGATGATCCTGTATTTTCCTTTACTAAGCATGATGAGGATTTTCGAAATCGTCGCAGCAGTTCATTGGAGTATAATACTCGAGTTAACTGTAATTTCGGTTTTCGTAAAAAATTTCAAATTGGCCTCTTTGCGTCCAAAGAAATTAAGGAGGATCTTGGTTTTCATAGCGAGATTTTTGGGGCCACTCCCTTCTTACCATTCACCACAATTCAGGCCAGATACTCTGTGAGTGAGAAAAGAATGGCAAAGTATATTTATGGACCCTCTGGTAGTAGTGGTTCGGGCTTTGCCTCGCTTGGAATAAATGGTGTGTTTTCTATGAATGTCTTTTGGAATGCATATTAACGAGAATTGGTTTTTAGGTTATAATGTCAAAGCGGAGAGGTTTATATGATTCCTAAAAAAATAATTTTCGTTGGTCTTTTAATTATAGGTGCAATTGCTTTTTTTCTTAAGGATCGTAGTCTAATAGAGTTTCAATCGGAAACCGTTCAAAGAGAGATGAAGGGAAGAGACAAAAGCCGTACTAGTGAAGATCCCGAAAAAGAAAAAGAAGAGAAAATGAAAGAAGATGCTAAGAATAGGGGTTATCGTTTCTTGGTTGGTCAATGTGTAACTAATCGTAAAGATGGGTGGGAGTACACAAAAATTCTCTCTGTTGGCGATCATGTTTACCGTATAATCGATTGTCATAAATATAAGGGCTGCACAGAGCAAAAAGACATCTCTTGGTCGGATATTGAGGTTGAATATCGCCAAGGCCGCGTCATACCCTGCAGCCGATAATTCCTTATTATTTTCTTTAAGGTAGACAAGCATATGTCTTTGGAAATCTGACTTGACGGTGTAGGGCAACCTTCGGTCTAATGTAGGTTATGGTGCCAGAACTTATAAAAAGTAATATTCAAGCTAATTTATTTCCTCTGCCTAATCTCATTTTGAATCCAGGTGGTAAATTAACACTCAATATATTTGAACCTCGCTATCTTGAGCTTTTAGAAACTTGTGAAAGAGATGGTATGCCTTTGGCAATAGCCCACGCCGAAACTCATGAGCACAAGGACTTCATAAAGATACCTCACAACGAATTTCCCTTTGTCTTTTCGGAAGTAGGTTTTGGGAGTGTCCAGACTCTATCTACGACTGAAAATGGTGCCAAGATTATTGTTGTGACAGGCCTTGGCAAGGGCAGAATTACAGGTGTTCACGAGGCTGTGGGTGGTTATCTGACTGTAAGCTTGGAAGATATTCCATACCAAAGAGACTTAGATGTAGAGATGACTTTTCTCTATCGTCGTTTAAAGGATATTACTCGAGAGCGCATCAATGACTTCTTAAAGAATGAAAGGGAAGTAAGCATTTTGATGGATAATTTGAAGGAACCTCAAGAACTTATAGCCTTTTACGCAGACCATATTCTTAAAGATCTTAAACTCAAAATGGTTATATTTGAATCCAATAACATTAATGAAAAGTTAAAGATCATTAGTGAAGATTTAGTCAGAAACGCCCACTAGAAGTTACTGTTAATTAAACTCCAATGATCATCAACTTGTTTTTCAAGAACCAGACAACCTCCAGTAGGGAAGGACATCGGTCTATTGAGAAGCTTGCTAGCAAAAATACCCATAAAAGGCATATGACCAACGAGAGCAAGCGTCTGTTCATGGACCATTAAGTTATTTTCCCAAATATCAAAGGAAGAGTTAGGTAACAGGTTTGCATCTTCAAGGACCTCTGGACTGCGTCCCAGTTTACTTGCAATAAGCTGAGCCGTTTCTTTCGCTCTTAGAAGTTCAGAGTGATATATCTTGAAGGGTTTATCACTAAGTTCATTAATAAAAAAACCAGCTTGGCGGGCTTGCTCTTTCCCCTCATCAGATAAAACTCTAAGGCCATCAACATCGTTATTAAGGGCATGGCCATGGCGAACAAGTATAAGAAGCATAGGGAAACACCTTTCTCAATAGATTGTTTTTTACTATTATAATTGAATGAGTAACAAAGGAAAATTAGATAGAAGATTTTTTCTAAAAGGCGGAAGTTTAGCAATATTGTCGAGTATTCCTCTTCTCTATTGGAGCCCGATCTTTCAGCAAACTGTACCGACTCATGATTATTTAAAGAGCAAAGAGTTAATGGTAATGCGGAGTCTTTTGCAGGCCTGGACCAATGAATGGCCTTTCTTTGTAAAGCCTGTAAAGCCTATAAAGGCTGAATCCTATCAGGCTGAACTTGAGCTGGGCCTAAATGGTGTTCTTTCAGTTGTAAGACCAGACAAAAGAGATGAGTTGATTCTCTTGCTGAAGCTTTTAAGTTATGGACCTAGTTGTTTTTTTCTGACGGGACATTTTTCTCCTTGGAGTGATCCAGAAAAGGTTACCCAAATACTTTCTCGTTGGCGCGTGTCTTCAAAGTTAGTAGAGAAAAAAGTTTATATGGCCTTCTCTTCGCTCTTTGCGGCTTCTTATTATGGAAATAAATTGTCTTGGAGTGTTATTGGTTACCCCGGGCCTCCAGATTATGTCACCTATATTGAAGAGGAAAAGAAGCTTTGATCGTTCAATCCTTAAAGGATATTTCCTTAACAAGTGATCTAAACTTTGATGTGGTCGTTGTAGGCTCTGGTCCTGGTGGTTCTCTTAGTGGTCTAAAAGCGGCTCAACAGGGAAAGAAGGTTGCCATCTTAGAAATGGGAAGGCCGCTTCAGACAAAAGACTTTGTTCTGGATGAGGCCACTGCCTATAAGAACCTCTATCAAGAAGCAGCTGGACGAACTTCCCTTGATGGAGCGATCACCATACTACAGGGGCGCGCTTTAGGTGGCGGAAGTACTATTAATTGGACTAGCTCTTTTCGCACACCAGAGTTGACTCTAAAGTATTGGCAAAAATATTTTGGGCTCAAAGACTTGTCCATGGAAAAACTTCTTCCTTTCTTTAAGGAAGCAGAGTCCTTGATTGGAGTAAAGGATGGGGAGATTACACCAAATCGTAATAATGATCTCTTAGCTGAGGGACTTTCAAAAATAGGGGCCAAGCATGGTCTGATCAAAAGAAATGTACGCGGTTGCCAAAACCTTGGCTATTGTGGGCTTGGCTGTCCAGTTGGAGCAAAACAGAGTGCCCTTGTAACATCTCTTCCTATGGCCAATAAGCTTGGAGCTGAAATTTTTTGTGATGCTGTTGCCGAGAGATTTATTTGGAAGAATTCACGAGTGGAAGCATTAGAAGTTTCAGTTCGAGGCCTACAAAATCAGAAATATATTTTTAAAGCAAAAACTTTTATATGTGCAGCAGGGGCAATAGGGTCACCGGCGCTGTTGTTGCGCTCAAAAGTTGCCGATCCTTATGAAACATTAGGGAAGAGAACCTTTATCCATCCAACGACTATAAGTGGTGCCATTTTTAAAGAAAAAGTTGAAGCCTATTATGGAGCTCCTCAAACGGTTTACTCTGATCATTTTCTACCAACTAAGCTCGAAGAAGAAGCTGCAGGTTTTAAACTTGAAGTTCCTCCTATCCATCCTCTTTTATTGGCCACAAGTTTGCCGATTTTTGGCAAAGACCATTATGAGCTTATGAAAAACCTTCCTTACATTCAGGCAACGATTGCTCTGCAGAGGGATGGCTTTCATCCAGAGAGCCAAGGGGGTCGTGTGATTTTAAAAAATGGTCGGCCTTTTTTAGACTATAAATTTACCCCCTATATGGAAAAGGCCTTTCGCCAATCTCTTCTTGTTATGGGGGAGGCGCAATTGGCAGCGGGGGCATACGAGGTTATGCCGATTCATCGACAGGGCCTTCGAGTAAAGTCCTTGGGCGCTCTTTTGAAGCATGTAAATGAATTATCGATGAAGGCACTTGAGTTAAAAGTTGTTTCAGCCCACGTTATGGGAGGGTGCGCTATGGGTGCTAGGCCTCAAGAAAGTGTGACTGATCCTTCTGGTCGCTTTCATCACTTAGAAAACCTAGTCATTAGGGATGGATCACTTTTTCCGACAGGCATTGGAACTAACCCTATGCTTAGTATCATGGGCCTAGTAGGCCAGCTTTCTTCATAACGACTTTTTTTGAACGGTATCTTTTGCCAAAAAGTGTGCTCCTCGTTAATCTTGGGCCATGACACTTGATCAAATAGAAACATTCTTGGCCGTCGCTGACCATGGTAGCTTTAAGGCCGCCAGCGAGGTACTTCATCGCTCCCAACCGGCCCTAAGTATTGCCGTTAAAAAATTGGAAGAAGAGCTTGGTATTAAACTTTTTGATCGAGATCAGTATAGGCCTATTTTAACAGCTAATGGCCGCGCCTTTTATCATAAAGGAAAGCAGTTCTTTAATAATGCTCAATCATTAGAGCGTTATGCACGTGAACTTGGAATGGGCCAGGAAGCTGAAATCTCTGTGGCCATTGATAGCCTATGCCCTTTAAATTTAGTTTTAGAGACACTGAGAGTTTTCTCTAAAGAGTTCCCTGAAACTCGCTTAAACCTTAGTTTTGAGGTTTTAGGTGGAGCTGCAGAAAAAGTTAAGAATGGATCAGTTAATTTGGCGATTAGTCCAAGCATTGGATTTGAAGGGCAGGAGTTTAATTTAAGACCTCTCACTTCTGTTGATATGGTCCCAGTTTTAAGTAAAAATGCTGAGATTTTTGAAAATCATAATTCCTTAAGCCCAGATAAGTTAAAAAATTTCCCCCAAATTATTGTGAGAGACTCAAGCAGTCATCCTAATGTACGCACATATGGTGTACTTGAAGGAGCACGCCAGTGGTCAGTTCAGGATATGGGGACAAAGATTGAAATAATTAAGGCAGGCCTTGGATGGGGCAGGCTTCCTCACCATAAAATTGAGAAGGAATTGGCCGATGGAACTTTAGTCGAAGTTAATATGGGTCAAATCAAAAATGATTCAGTCGATGTTTGTCTTATATCAAGTGAAAAATATCCGATGGGACCACTTACCCTAAAACTCTGGAAATACTTTCTAGAGAGGGCCGAAGTCTAAATAATTATATGTCATTATCTTTTGCTGTAGGGCACCACAAGGGGTGGCAAATAGACCTGATTATGCTAATTTACCAAGTATGGATGATAAAATTACTAAGATAGTCGCAGATTTTAAAAACTTTAATGGATGGGAAGAGCGCTACAAGCACCTCATCAATATGGGGAAAACCTTAGAGGTTATGCCTGAAGAGCACCATGTTGAAAGCAACAAGGTAAAGGGATGCCAGTCTCAAGTTTGGTTATTTGCTGAACTAAAAGACGGGAAAATTCACTTTTGGGGTGACTCCGACGCTTCCATTGTAAAAGGAATTGTTGCCCTACTTATCAATATATACTCTGAACGCTCACCCGATGAAATATTGTCTCTTGAACCAAGTTTTGTAGATGAGATCGGCTTGAAACAACATCTTAGTATGAGTCGGGCCAATGGGTTGTCAGCAATGATGAAACAAATCCAAATGTATGCAATGGCCTTCAAAGCAAAAATTCAAATGGGGATGAGTTGATATGAATTCTTTTGAACTTTTTCAAAGACCGAGAAGAAATAGAAAGAGTCCAAGTATGCGCTCCTTAGTGCAAGAGAATCACCTCAATGTATCAGATTTGATCGCCCCATTATTTGTTAAAGAGGGGACATCTGCTGCTGAGCCAATTAAGAGCATGCCTGGTCAATTTCGCTACAACTTAAAAGATCTAATAGATGAGTGTGGTCGCTTGCAGGAACTAGGCGTCCCTTGTGTCTCTCTTTTTCCTGCCCTTAGTGATGCTTTTAAAGATAAATTGGCCTCAGAGTCTGCCAATATTGATGGTCTATTTCCAAATGCCATTAGAGCAGTTAAGGAAAAGTATCCTGACCTCCTCGTCATGACTGATGTGGCAATGGACCCTTATAGTAGTGATGGGCATGATGGTTTAGTGGATTCTAATGGTGAAATTTTAAATGATGAAACCTTACCAATCCTAGCAAAAATGGCCTGCGTTCAGGCCGAAGCTGGCTCTGATATTATAGGGCCGAGTGACATGATGGATGGGCGAGTGGCTTTTATCAGACAAAGCTTAGATCTTGCTGGTCACAAAAACACTTCGATAATGAGCTACACCGCAAAATATGCGTCCAGTTTTTATGGACCATTTCGTGAGGCCCTTGATAGTGCACCCAAGGCAGGAGATAAGAAAACTTATCAGATGAATCCGGCCAATGGTGATGAGGCCATACGCGAAGCTTTAAATGATGAGGCCGAAGGCGCAGATATACTAATGGTGAAGCCTGGCCTGCCTTATCTTGATATTCTCTTTAGATTAAAACAAACAACCACCCTTCCCTTGGCAGTTTATAATGTCAGTGGAGAGTATGCCATGATTAAGGCCGCCGATCAGGCTGGATGGTTAGATGGAGAGAGTGCAATGTTAGAAATGCTCATAAGCTTTAAAAGAGCTGGAGCATCGATGATTTTAACTTATTTCGCAAAAGAAGCCGCACAATATTTAAAAACCAATTCCAAATAAGGAGAAATGATGAAAGCAATTCTTTTAGGACTTGTCTTAATGACAAGCTTTTCAATTCAAGCAAAAACAAGAATGTTTACGGTAGTTAATCATCAGTTTGAAGGAACTAAGCAGTGGTTACCAGGAACTCTGATTGTTAATGTTGGAGATGATGTTGAAATCATGCTCGTTAACAATGCTCCAAGTGGTGTTCATAACTTTTCAATTCCAGCATTTGATATCAACCAAAATGTGATGAAAGGAAAGCCAGCAACGATAAAATTTAAGGCCACTAAGGCCGGTATTCATGACATCAAGTGTGGTCTGCATAAGGCACACGTTGGTGGTCAGTTCGTCGTTAACAAATAGATTTAAGTTATTTCGTACCTTTTAAGAGTAGAGTTATTTTACTTCGCTCTTAAAAGGTATATTTTTTAAGAATTCCTCAGCAGCACCAAGAACGAGTTCCTTTCTTTCAGCCTTCATCTTATCAAAAGTACGCACCATCATTCCCAAACGTGGATTGGCACTAAAGAAATCACGGTGATCACTAATAAATTTCCAATAGAGCCCGTCCATGATGTCGCACCATGGACCTTTCTTATAGTCACTCATTTTCAGAATATAGTTCGAGCCACAGATATAGGGTTTTGTGGCAAAAATACCTCCATCACTAAACTGACCCATTCCAAATACATTAGGACCCATTACCCAATCACTAGAATCAATAAACATTTCCATGAACCAGCGATACACTTCTTGTGGATGGATTTGGCATAAGAGCATCAGATTACTAACAACCATTAAGCGTTCTATGTGATGGTTGTACCCGTATCGATTCGCTTTCTTTATGGCATCGTCTAGGGGAGGAATACCAGTTGTTCCGTCATACCAATCCTTTGTAAGAACTCTTTGATGATTCCAGAAGTTTTTTACTTGTTGAACCTCATCATACTCTTGGTAAATTCCTCGTACAAACTCACGCCAGCCAAGAACTTGGCGTATAAAGCCCTCTGCACAATTAAGGGGTATGTTCTTACTTTGGTGGTATTCGTCTTCAACTTTTTTTATGACCTCCTCAGGTGTGAGGAGTCCCATGTTGATATAAGGGCTTATAATACTATGAAAGACAAAATCACTTCTTGATGTGATCGCATCCTGATACGTTCCAAAGCTTGGTAGACGATCTTTAATAAAGGAATCGAGTAGTTTAAGTGCTTCTTCTCTTGATGTTGCTGGCCAGAAGTTTTCGGTACTGCCCGGGTGATCATGGAAGTGCAGGTTAATAACCTTTGCTACCTCTTCATAGTAGGGTACGTCCTTTCCCCCAACTATCTGGAGGGGAGGAGGGTCAACTTTAGCGGGGAGTTTATTCCTATTGTCTCCATCAAACGAAAATTTTCCACCGCATGGTTTACCGTTTTCCATGAGCGTGCCATGTTTCTTTCTAAGTCTTTCGTAAAAGTTTTTCATGAAAGGTTTTTTAACACTACCGAGATAGTCTTTAAATTCCTGACGGGTGACTAAGAAATTCGGTGAGGGTAATACTGTTAACTTAATTTGCAATTCATTAGTAATGGTCACCATTCTCTTCTCAAAGAATTTATCTTCGACTTCGTATATGACCAATTCCTCGAATTTTCCTTTCTTTAAAAAAGCTAAAAGTTCTTCAGCGTAAGGTCGAACCTTTTTAGTTGCTAGTGATCGGTAATGAACAAGATGACCAACATGTTCAAGCTCATCACGATAACGGCGCATGGCCAAGAGGAAAAGTAAGAGCTTGTGCTTATGGTATTTAAAGTGGGTACAGAGTTCATGGTCTTCTGCCATGAAGATTTTATCCCCAATAAATTGAGAGAAGTGAGAAATAGGAAAGAGCTGATTTCCCAAAATGACGACACATTTTTTTGACATAAGAAATTGTAATGTAAAATAACTAACAAGAAAGGTATACAAGGGCCCAACAAATCATTTTCACTAAAAAAACTGCCTTTCCTAGTGTAATATTACGCTATGAAAACTAACGAAACACCTTTTCCTCAATGGATGGGCCTCTGGCTGAGACTCGCTGCTATTTACAACGTCTTGTGGGGCGCCTCAATAGTCCTCTTTCCAAATTGGCAATTTGAATTATTCGGCATGGATCTTCCACGCTATCCTGGTTTTTGGCAATGTGTAGGTATGATTGTTGGAGTCTACGGTCTTGGCTATTGGTGGGCCGCTCGCAATCCTCTTATACACTGGCCTATCGTGGCCGTAGGTTTAATAGGCAAAATCTTTGGTCCTATTGGTTTTCTTGAAGCGATCATCACTAAGAAGCTTCCCTTTATTTTTGGTTTAAATATCATCTTCAATGATCTTATCTGGTGGCCTAGCTTCTTTCTCATTATGAAAGCTGCTTATGACAATGCAAAAAGGAAGGGAGAGTGGCCATAGGCTGGGATAACCTTCTTCTTTTTCAGGCCGCAGTTACTCTTATGATGACAGGGGTGATCTGGTCGGTGCAGTTAGTGATATATCCCTTATTTACTCACTATAAAGGTAATGAGCTTGAAACCTTACACAGATACTACACTCCGAAAATTTCCTATGTGGTGATCCCTCTTATGTTTGGTGAATTAGGCCTTGGCCTATTAAGTCTATTTTTATACCCCACCTCAACTCAGGTACTTTTGTTCTTACCCATTATTGGTGTCTGGGGTCTTACTTTTTTCATAAGTGTTCCACTTCATAAACAAATTGCGGATTCTCAGGATCCAATGGCCGCCAAGAAGCTTGTTCTGACAAACTGGTATCGAACTATTTTATGGTCCATCCGCAGTCTGCTTTTAATTTTACTTATATCTAAGGGATAACAACTCTTTTTTATAGTGAATTCAGGAACTTAACATCGTGCCCCTACACGGTATTACACTTGTTTTACAATCAATTTGCAAAGCTCAAGGTACCCTATTTGTAGGGATGTTCATAAAGATGTTCCAGAACTAGTAAGACTAGGTGTACCAGATGACAACAAATCCAGAGAATTTCAACCTACAAAAAGTAGTAAAATCTTATTGCCAAGCTGATGAGCGGCGCAGTTGGTGGCAAGTAGCAAATACATTGGGACCCTTGTTTCTATGTTATATTTTGTCTTTCCAACTTTATGATATTCATTGGGCACTAAGCCTACCATTTGTCATCTTGGCAGGGCTTTTAACCACAAGAACATTTATTATTATGCATGATTGCGGTCATGGTAGTTTCTTTAAGAGTCGTAAAAAACGTGACTTCCTTGGGGTTATAACGGGTATTTTAACCTGTACACCTTACCATCAGTGGACGAGAGAGCATGCGGCCCACCATCAGCACTCTGGAAACTTGGATTACCGTGGACGTGGTGATGTTTGGACTATGACTCTTGAAGAATATCAAAATGCTAGTCGTCTAGAAAAATTTCAATACCATTTCTATCGTCACCCGATTGTTACTTTTGGTATTGGACCAATTTTTCTTTTTCAATTTCGTCACCGTATTACACTTAAAACAGATCGTTCTATTGATAAAAGAAACGTTTATTTTACAAATTTTGCCCTGGCCGCAATTTTTGGCAGCTTGATCTACTTTCAAGGTTTCACTAAAGTTTTTATGATTTTAGGTGTTTCTATGGGAACTGCTCAACTTCTTGGTTGTCTGCTTTTCTATGTTCAACATCAATATGAAGAAGTTTATTGGGGCAAGGGAGCAAACTGGGATTACAACACAGCGGCAATGGATGGTTGTAGTTATTTAGAACTACCAGGCGTGCTTCAATGGTTTACTGGAAATATTGGCTTTCACCATATTCACCACCTTAACCATAAAATTCCTAACTATAAGTTAGAAGAGTGTCACAGAAAGAATGGCGTTTTTCACAATGTGGTAACGCTTACTATGAAAGATATGATCTCTTGTGTGAATCTTAAGATTTACGACGAGCGCAGTGGACGAATGTTGACTTGGGCCCAGGTGAGGGCCTTAGAGAAATTGGCGACGGCTCATTCTGCTGCTTGAAGTAACTTTTTTAAGGGCTTCATTTTGTTGATGCGAAAAACCTTCTCATCGGTAACAAAACCGGAGTCCTTTTTGACAATTGAGCGGTTACACATTTGCTCTTGATCTTCTTTGAAGTCTTCAGCGCCCTCGACTAGAATACCTTCAACAAGTCCAGTTTCTTCATTAAAGACAGGGGAACCTGAGTTGCCGCCAAAGGCATCTAGGTTCGCCATAAAGAAGTCTCTCTTACGAATTAAATTCTTAATAGGTCTAAGAAATCCAAGAGCGTTTCCTATTTTTACTTGGGCCCCATCACTAACTTTTTGAGGCAGTCCCAAAGGGTGACCGATAATGACAAGAGGCTCCCCCCAATTGGGACGACCCTTCATGCGAACTTTTAAAGGTTCTCTGTTTTTTACAGGTTTATCTAAACGAATGATTGCATAGTCTTTTAGAGAGAAGTAGCTAGAATCGAGCTTATTAGCAATAATC
Organism: Bacteriovoracaceae bacterium; assembly: GCA_017858255.1. Classification (GTDB taxonomy): domain Bacteria; phylum Bdellovibrionota; class Bacteriovoracia; order Bacteriovoracales; family Bacteriovoracaceae. The sequence goes on along the minus strand of JAFMBV010000041.1, from coordinate 11,252 downwards.
TCCTTGCAGCCATAGATATTGTCATTAGATATAGTATCAGTTCCTTCAACGTAATCAAAAATCCAAACGTAGTCCTTGCAGTCAGCAACAGTTTCAATACAGTGACCTGCCGTAACAAGAATGTCTGGTGCCGCTAAAAACCCTGAACAGATAGGGAGAACATTCTGAAGCGCAAAGCGCTCATCAGGGCAGAGGTCGTAAGATCTCTTCGCGGATTTTTTAAAAAATACATGACTTTCGGGATCTCTAAAGTTGGGAACAATCTTATTTCTGTGAACCATACCTGCAACGGATTTTGCCTTTTCTCTAAAATCACGATTTGGATAGAGCTCACTTTCAAAACGATTGTCTACACCATAGATTACTTTGGGACCCTCAATGACGGACTGATTAAAGGCGTGCGGGCCGCTTAGTAGTGATCCTTCACCATGAAGTGGCGTCATGGTCGCCCAATTAATTAAAGCAATGAAGGCACTAAAACTAGCTTTTGCCTTAACCTTTTTGTTCTTTGATCCCATGGTTCCTTCTCGCATATTACTGTGTGTGAGAGGGAAATTATCAGAGTAGGGGATTCGGTGCAACGCACCGGGTAAAAAGCACAAAAAAAAGCCCTGCGGTTACAGGGCTTAACTTATTGAATTTTTTTAGCTCTTCTTTTTTTGATCATTGATCCGTATTGGGATCTTCTTGCGTTTATCCTCAACAGTTTTAGCTGTTTGCGCAGCTATAAGTCCTAGGACTAGACCTACACCAATTAGGCCAAGAAGTGATTCAATTACCATTTTTATACCCCCTCATTCATGGGTCTTACACTATTATAGCGTATATTCCTTCATATCGGTTTAATTGCTGAGTTTAATTAGGATTTGTAGAGTAATTGTCGGCTTTTCAGCTAGTTAAGGTGTTTTGGACAAAATTCTCCACTCTTAGAAAACTCTTCACAGTGGCCCAAAAAGTACCTAGAATTGAATAAACGAACTAAATGATTGATATTACGAAAGAGGATGGCCATGGAAAGGACTCTTGATGCCGCTCAAAAAGCCTTTGAAATAAATTTAGACAATAGCATTTATGGCACTTTCGCTGAAATTGGTGCAGGCCAAGAAGTCGCAAGACACTTCTTTAGGGCCGGTGGTGCAGCTGGAACTATCGCAAAGTCTATGTCTGCCTACGACATGACAGTTAGTGATGATATTTACGGTCGCTCAGGGCGCTACGTTTCTAAAGAGCGAGTGGTGACGATGCTCGATCATGAGTATGGTCAGCTTATTGACCGCTTGGGAAAAGACCGTGGAAAAGAAACACGATTCTTTGTTTTCGCAGACACAGTGGCCGCAAAAAGTTTTAAGTACAATTCTGAATGTCATGGTTGGATGGGAGTTCGCTTTCAACATGAACCAGAACAGGAGTGCTCTCAAATTGTCATTCATGTCAGAATGGAGGATCAGGTCAACCTTCAACAGCAAGAGGCATTAGGCATTCTTGGTACTAATCTCATTCACAACTGCTTTCGTCTGCGTGAGAACAGAGTTGAGTTTGTAAGATCACTCATGGATAACATTACAACCGATAGGATTCTGATTGATTACATAAGTGTATCAGGGCCAGGTTTTACTGAACAAGATTCACGTCTTTGGCCGTTGGAGTTAGTGAAAAGAGGTTTTACTGAAGCGATCCTCTTTGGTCGTGATGGAGAGGTTTTATCAACGAAAGACATTATCTATAAAAAAAATGTTTTAGTGTCACGAGCTTCCTATAGGCCACCAACCCATTTTAATTTGGATATGTTGGCAAAAGGTCAGAGCGTTTTTTGTGAGAATCTCACTAAAGAAGAACAGGAGTCTGTTCTTATATTACCTGAAATTTCTATGAGTAAACTTAAAGAAAGAGGCCAGGTCATTAGTGAAGACTTTCTTGCGCGGGTTGATCTTCTTGGTAGTCTAGGTCAAATGTGTTTGATCACAAGCTTCAATACCTATGGTGAACTCAGCTATTATTTAAATCAATACACAAATGAGAGAGTGGCTTTTGTGATGGGTTATTACAACCTTCAAGAAGTTTTTAATCATGAAAAGTATGCAGATAAGCCAGGAGGTCTCTTTGGGGGTATTGGAGCACTTCTTGGTCATAGAACACAACTCTATGTTTATCCGGCACTTGGGGATGATGGCAAGAGTATTTTAAAGACAAAAGATGCTGATGTAACGGATGAGATCAAACCTCTCATTGAATACCTTATAAGTATTAAGAGAATTAAAGATATCGTTGATTATGATAAGAATCATTTTGCAATCTGGTCTCGCGTTGTATTAAAGATGATCCAAAATAAAGAAGATGGTTGGGAAAAAATGGTCCCAGAGGTAGTAGCAAAGACGGTTAAGGAGAGATGCCTCTTTGAATATCCCTGTGACCCTAGTTGACTGAAAGAGTATCCTTTCAGCTTTTGATGAATTTGCCGTATACATTATATTTTTAATTAATCAGCTTTTTAATTATAATGAATTAATTGATTTTAAAGACTTGAGGATAGAACTATGGGTGTGCCCTTAAATGATGATGTGATAATTATTGATGATGACCGTGGAGTAGTAGAGGTTTTAGAACTTTATTGTGAGAATCTCGGTTGTTTCAGAAATATAATTAAGGCGCGCGATGGAAGTGAGGCCTCTAAAAAACTTGAAAATCAAAAGTTTGCTTTAATTCTTTTAGATATCAATATGCCTAAGAAGTCTGGTGTGGATATAATCAAAGAGTTGGCCGATAAGAACCATGCTAATTCTCTCGACTCTGTGGTTATTGTTTCAGGTGAGCTGAATAAGACAGTTCTTGCTGAATCGATGAAGAGAGGAGTTAAGACCTTCTTAGTTAAACCATTTGATGAGACTCAATTTGTTGAAAGGGTCAAAGGCATCCTAGCGAAAGTAAGACCAGGACTTTTGCCTTAACCTTAATCAAATCCTAAAGAGTTATTTATATTGGTAATATGCCCGTTCCTGAACGGGCTTTTTCTGGCGTAAAGTTGCTGTTTCGTACCCCATTTGCCAACTCCCTTGCATATTGATCAATTTTATCTTTCTCAGGAAGTTGATCATATTGGGCATTTTCCCCATTAACGATATGAAGAGTTTGGGTTGGGAAAGCGAATTCGATTCCCATTTCTTTTCCAAGTTTTAGAATATCAATGAGAAGACGGTGACGTTCATTAAGCTCATCAGACCATTCAGCTGTTTTAAAAAAGACATAAAGAAGAATGTCCAAACTATGGGAGCTCATTTGATTAAGGTAAACATGAAAGTAGTCTTTTCTGGTGTTAGGGCTATTTTCGATAATGGTTCTAATTCCTTCACAGAATGCTTCAATTTTTTCAACAGGAGTGTCGTATTGAACATTAATAGTTGAAGAGAAACGCCGAAACTCACGCATGCCGAGGTTATCAATATGGGCATTGGTGAGAACACCATTGGGAATAGTAATCAGAGAGTTATAAAAGGTGCGAATGCGACAAGATCGTAAGCCTACCTCTTCTACTGTTCCTTCGATAGAGTTATCGATCTTTACCCAGTCACCAATACGAAAAGGACGATCAAGTAATACAGTTAAGGATCCAAAGAGATTTGAAATGGTATCTTTTGCAGCAAGAGATATACCAAGACCTGCTATCCCCATACCTGCTAAGAGCCCCTTCATATCAAGAGTAAGTGAATCACCAATCGCAATCATTCCGACGGCCACGACAAAGGTTTTGGCAGACTTTCTAATAAGTGGAATTAGGATGTCATCGAACTTGTTTTCTGATTCTATTGCCTTTTTTTCTAAAAATAAGCAGAAGTAATCAACGAGTTGATAGAAGGCGACAACACACCCGAAAGTGAAAATAACTTGGCCCCCTCTTAATAGCCAAGAGAGAATTCCATCTTCAAATTCCACGAGCCTAATACCCATTGACCAAAATATGGTGAAGATAATAATTCCCAAAGGGAAGGTCAGCTTTCGGTGAAGTTTTTCATCAATCTTGATTCCTCGTTTTTCAAGAAACCGTATGAAAAGACCTAAAATGATAAAGCGTAATACTCTCTCTGTAATGAAGCCAAAAAAGATAAGCGCCATCAGTGCCAACCATTGGCCATTGAGGAGGACTAAGGTTCTCTTCGCCGTCCATTCGGGCATCTTAGATTTCACCTTTTCACGCCAGTTCGTATAAGCGGTAACGCCTTTGGCAACTTCTCGGTTTTTAACTGATCTTTCAAAAAGAGCAATATTTTGAACGGTTTCCTTACTAAAGAGCCACTTATCATTAGCATCTTTTTCTAAGGCGATCTGAAGAATGATTGTCTGACCATTTTTGGAAATCTCTTCTTCTTTATAAACCCATAGAGTGTCTTTGGGATCAGTAGGAATGGTACTGAAGTCCACATACTCCATTCTATCGATTGTGTTAACGAGTTTTATGGCGGCCGTACGGCCAGAGATTATACGTGTTTGTTCGTCAAAGCCGTCTAAGTTAAGTGCTTTTAGGGAAAGGTCTATGGCCTTCTCATCGCCTAACTTATAGCCCTTCATTGTTTTTAAAAAATAGCGAAAGGTTTCTCTAGGGTTTTTTAAAGTTGCGCGAGGATAGGAACTTCCCTTTACCTCACTATTAGCGTGGATGCTGACGCAAGACATAGTCATAAGGCAAAAAGCTAAAAAAAGGTTAATTTTCTTCATAAACATCATCCTTCAAAATTTTTTCCATCTTAAACAAAGGATTAGAAGATGAATAGGCAAAGCCGGTCAAAACTTCATTTATTTTCAAGTGGTTAGAGCGCAACTCTAAGTAATAAATTTTTGAACCTTGACCATTATTCATTTAATCCCATCTTTATAGGTGTAGAGGAAATGAGTCCTTTTGATGACCTAATAAAGGAGTTTTTATGAACAAATTCAATAGTGTCGTAGCGGGTGCTCTCGATATTGCTCATACTGAGGCGCTGGAGCGCAAAAGTACAGAAGTCTATCCGATCCACCTCTTGTGGGGTCTTTATAAGAACCCGGCCTCTTTCCTTAGTCGCCAGTTAAAGACTTATGAAAAAGCGATAAAAGAAACTCTAAGTTCATTGCCACAGGCCAAAGAAGCTGTCGCTATGGATCAACTGCGTGCTAATGCAAAGCTCTCCGAGTGGCTTACTAGGGCCTCAAGCCAGGCCATTCAATCGGGAAATGGGGAAGTTTCAGAAACTGATCTACTTCGGTTCATGCCTCAATTTTTTCCAGAGCTTGATTTAAATATTGAAGAAATAATGAAAGATCAGGGTGAAGATGATGAGGTTCCAAGTTTCTTGGTTAACTTGAATGAAATGGCCGAAGAAGGTCGCCTTGATCCCGTGATTGGTCGATCGAAAGAAATTAGAGCTGTGATGGAAATCTTAGGACGTCGTTCCAAGAATAACCCTGTCTTAGTAGGACCTGCAGGGGTGGGGAAGACCGCCATTGTGGAAGGTTTGGCCTTGGCCATTCTCAAGAATCAAGTACCTGATGTTTTAAAGGGTAAAATTGTCTATGCCCTAGATATGGGTGCGCTCATGGCCGGAACAAAATTTAGGGGAGAGTTTGAAGAGCGCCTTCAAAATCTTATTAAGTTTTTAAAAGGTCAATCTGGTCAAGCGATACTCTTTATTGATGAAATGCACCAGCTTGTAGGCGCCGGTAAAACCGATGGGGCAATGGATGCTGCTAATTTATTAAAACCGGCCCTTGCCCGTGGTGAACTCAACTGTATTGGCGCAACTACATATGATGAATATAAGAAGTATATTTTGGGAGACTCTGCACTTGATAGAAGGTTTCGACCTGTACCTGTTGATGAGCCAAGTATCTCTGACTCCATTGAAATTCTAATGGGTCTTAAGGACAAACTTGAGGCCCATCATGGGATCAAGATATCAGATAATGCCATTTTCAATGCGGTAACACTTAGTGATCAGTACATCACCAATAAAAACCTACCTGATAAAGCGATTGATCTTGTTGATGAAGCTTCCTCTGCTCTTAAACTATCCGCGGAGGCCATGCCTCCTGAGCTTAGTGAAATGGAGGCCAATATTAAGACCTTGAAAATTAGGAGTCAGTTTGAAGGGGAAAATGTAGAGCTTGTTAAGGAAATCTCAAAGCTTGAAAAAACCTTTGAAGAACAAAGAGAGGTGTGGTCGCAGGAAGTTCTTAGTATGAAGAAGATGAGTGAACTTACTAATCAATTGGACCGCTATCGCTTTGAGCTCGAGCAGGCCGAAAGAACGGCAGATTATGAAGCAGCTTCACGCTTAAAGTATTCAGTGATTCCTGAAATTGAAGGTCAATTAGAATCGACCGTTCATGAATGGTCTTTATCTGCGAAAGATATCGCAATGGTGATTAATCGTCAGACAGGCATTCCGTTAGAAAAAATCTTAAAAGACCAACAGGATAATATCCTAGAGCTTGAAGCTCATTTAAATGGAAGAGTTTTTGGCCAGAGTTTGGCCCTTCACGAAATTGCAGAGACACTTCTAACTTCTCATGCTGGTCTTAAAGATGAAACTAAACCCTTGGGGAGTTTTTTGTTAAGAGGACCTTCTGGGGTTGGAAAGACTGAGACGGCAAAAGCATTGGCCGAGTTTCTCTTTGATACAGAAAAGAATATCATTCGCATGGACATGTCGGAGTTTTCTGAAAAGCATTCGGTTTCAAAGCTTATCGGAGCTCCTGCTGGTTACGTCGGTTATGAAGAAGGCGGGATTCTTACAGAGGCCGTACGCTTAAAACCCTATAGTGTTCTTCTCTTTGATGAAATAGAAAAAGCCCATCCAGATTTTTCAGATATCCTTTTACAAATCTTAGATGATGGTAGGCTGACTGATAATAAAGGTCGAACCATTGACTTTAAAAATACCATTATCTTTTTAACTACCAACTCAAAAAATTTAGAAATGGATTTTAAGCCCGAGGTACTGGGACGTATCGATGCCATATTAGACTTTAAGGCCCTCGACTCTTCTGTCATGAAAGACTTAGTGGCCAAACAGCTTGCTGCCCTCAATGAAAGACTTGCTAGTAAGAAAATCGAGCTTGGCCTTGGAGAGGAATTGGTTCGAGTTCTTAGTGATAAAGGTTATGACGAGAAATATGGTGCAAGGCCATTGGCCAACATATTTAATCAGATGATTATCAGGCCTCTCTCTCGCAAGTTGTTACAAGGTGAATTGAAGGAGGGCAATCTTAAGGCCTCTTGGAAAGCTGATAAAGGATTGGTAACTTTTAAGTCCTGAAAAAACTGACTGAAAAGCTTTTTTCACAATAGTTTCTTTTAATATTTTCTTTGAAGTAGCGCTCCTTGGTTTATAATAAAACCAAGGAGTGGTTTTTATGAATCCAATTGATCGTAAATTAGTCGCAGAAGAGTACCTCATGCGTGAGGGTGAAGAATCCAACGAAATGTATTATCTATCGTCAGGTACTATGGGTGTCTTCAAGCGCAAGGGCGATGCTGAACAACAAATTGGAACGATCTACTCAGGTGAACTTGTAGGGGAAATGTCTTTTTTAGATGGGGAACCTCGTAGTGCTACCGTCAAGGCCATCGGTGATTGTGAATTAAAGGTGATTCCTAAAGAGGCCTTAAAGAAATACTTAGATGGTCAACCGAAGTGGTACAAAGCTTTGGTACAAACTCTTCTTGATCGTTTAAGAAGGGCCAATCAACGGGTTCGAATCTAGAACCATATTCCAAAAACTTCATACAAGCGCTGCTTTACTTCCTCAGCAAGAGGGTTGCTGTCTAGGCTTAGGTGGTTAAGACTTTTAAGTTGGTAAAGTTGATCAGATAAAGTTGTTAATTGATTATGATCCATTGATAGGCGCGATAAATTGACAAGGTTCTTTAAGGAACTAGGAAGCTCTTCCAAAGCATTATTTGAGAGATCAAGGGTTTCAAGAGTATGGGGAAGAGAGAAGGTTTTGAATTGTTCTCTCTTGCTGAGCAATCCTTGTAATGAAAGTACCCTCAAAGCTGGAAGCTCTTTTGGCAAATCAAAGTGACCACCTTTAATTTTGAGTATTTTTAGCCCAGGTGGAAGTGCTGGAAGTTTGAGAAGGTTTGGGCAAACCAATAGTAGGTGGGTGCACCTACTTAAATGATTGAGACTTGGAATCTTCTCAATGGCCTCCCCTAGGATCTCAAGGGAATCAAGATCTTCGGTTAGCTTTTCAGTTGGAATCGTGGCCTGGTTCTTTCTTAGTTTTAATCTTAAATTCATTATAGCCGTTGTTAAAAAACCCGACCTAGGTCGGGTCTGTTAGTTAGGGTATTTTACCCAATTTATGGACTAAGAAAAACGGGAAAGGCCGTCTTTTCATATCTTTTGGAGATTATCTTAAATATATCTCTCTTTCTATTGCGATTGATTCCACTAGAATCCTCACCTTTTCCAGACTTTCCTTTAGAAAAATTGCGAACATGGGCATACTTATCGCTTCCATCAGTAGGCCCTACATTACCAGATCCATTTTTATTTGATGAACCATCGGCACCTAGACCTAGGCGCGCCCTCTCTTCATCAGTTAAACCTTCTAGGTTAAGGTTTCCTGAACCATCCGTTAGTGAAAAGTTTTCTGACTTTTTACTATCACTACCATTACCTAACTTGTCTTTAACCACGGCCCTATTCCTGCGAGAACTTCTGCTCCTAGCATTTTGGGCATCGGCCAATGCCTTGGCCTTTCTATCAATCTCTGCCTGATCAGCAGTGCTAGTACCCAGAAGGGCGTTCCTTGCACGACTAAAGGCCGAGCCGGATCGCGTGTCTACCCCTAGTTTTGCTAAGTTGCTATTTGCTTTATCCTCTAAGGCCCTATCCAAGCTATTACCGCCGGAGCCGCCACTGTTTTGAGCATTTCCAGTTGATGAGCTATCACTGCTAGAAGAGTTGAGACCCAATTTTTTCTTTCTTTCGAAGAGGTCTTTTCTTACTGCTGCAGAATTGGCCACAAGCCGGCCTCCGTTGAGTGCTGCTCCACTTAAGTTACCTGACATTAAACTATTTGCGGCGTCCGTTGATAAGCGACCACCGGCCTTAAGAGCATTAGGAGTGGTTGGATTAAATTGTGGGTACTCAAATGAGCTACAACTATTTTCTTGAGAGCAGCCGCAGCTTGAGTCAAAGTTTAGATCAGAGACATCTCCCACCATACAAACGGGAGAGGGAGCATTACCTGAAATAAGCTGAACTTCTCCAAGCCCTTGGTCATCTAAGGAAAGTCTTCTTCTCATTTGAGTAAGAAGCTGAACAGTTTGATCTAAGTTATAAGCAACTTCAGCAATACCACCATTAAGGAGTTCAAGGTTTTCCTCAAAAAGTTTTCGTGCATTTTGAATTGTTAAATAACGAGTCTCTGGGGTTGGAAAACCGGTCTTCTCGTTATCAGCTAAGTCCTGAACAGGGATCACTTGAATAATTCCATCAACAACACCTCCGAGGAGATTACCATCAAGATGGAATTGGGCGAGCTCATCGATGGAGCGAATTATTCCTCCTGTCACATTTTTTCGAGAAGTACCAGCATTTGCAATCTTGCTGTCATCGCGAGTGTGCTCTGGTTGGTTAGTAATATCATTTGTCTGAAATTGAAAGTTCCCATTTCTTTGGACAAGGAAATAACGAAAAGATTCAGTTCCTTCTGCAATGTTGAGAGCATTTGTGTTGCTTATGACATTCCTTCGTTGAAGATGAGTTGCGGAGGCAGCGCTTGCTGGCTCATTAGCACCTTCTAAACGCTGGGTAAGATCAGATTGTGCCTGGGCCTCATTTACACCCATTGAGAGAACGAGGTCTAGTCCTGATGCTGCTAAGGCTTTTTTAAGAGCTTGCCAACTTTTAAGATTCTTACCCACGATTTTTTGAGAGAGAAAGTGAAGGACCTCTTTTTCAGTTTTTACATATTTTAGCTGTTCGTTAAAATTATCAATTTCCTTTTGATTAAAGGTTGTGGCGTCTGTTGTTGTTGAAATGGTCTCTTCATTAACAGTATTAATGATGCCATTAATGGCATCTTGGCGAGCTTGATCAATAAATTCCTGCTTGCGAACTTTTGCGGCCTCTCCAAGTTCGGCCATCATGATTTCTTCTGCGTAGGCCGTCTCAAAATTACAAGCGAGGTGACCAAAATGCTTTGCTCTATGAAACTTTGCTCTCCATTTAGCGAGAAAAGATCTGGCGCGCATGAGTTCACTGAATAACCATACAGCAATTACTGTTCCACTAATCCAAGCTGCCTGCATCGCAAGGGAAGCCGCGACCGGACACATAGAACAACAAAAACCACACCATGGACCACAACCGGCGCATGTTCCTTGAGCGTTGGCCTGAGCAGCAGATACGACGGCCAAAAGCACGGCCATCATCGCTAACTTTTGTTGGGTGGCCGCCACCCATTCTTCACCCTTCTTTACTTGGGCCTCTGCAATTTTAATTTTTTCCATTTTTCCCATGAGTTCTTCTAAGGCCAGGCCTTCAGCTTCTCTCATCATTTCAAGTGCGGTCTCTCGCGTTCTTGGTTTATCGCGAAATTCTTCCCCTCTTAAATTAACAATATATTCTTCACATCTCTCTCTTAGTGGAGGGTAGGTAAGCTCACCATCAGTGTAGCCTCTAAGAACTTTTACATGATTTTCTGCTTGCGCTGGGCTGTCTCCGTAATCGCGCCAGTCGTATCCAGCAAGCGGAGGATCAAGGTAGGTTCCATCAATGACACCGTCACCGTCTTTATCAACTTTACCGCCTACTCTTAAGCATAGGTTTTCGAGCTGTTGATTTAAAACGTTAGCGGCCCTTTCAACAGTAACCATTTGCAAGTTCTTGTTGTCATCTGCACCTAAGACTTCCTCTTGGCGACATTGAGACTCTGCTGAGTAGTAATCAGTGTCCTTAACGATGGCCATTAACCATGTGGCAGATGCGGCCTTGAATATATAGGTTGCCTGTGAGTCGACCTCACTCAAGTCATGCTGTTCGCACACAACATCTTTTACAGAAGTACTCGCTAAGGCCATGGTCTTAATATTTGAAATGGTAAATTTTAAGTTCTTAGTTTTTCGTCCATCAGTGTCTGAAAGGCCCTCGATATCATTTAAGTTTTCACCGCCCTCAATTCCTGCATTAACGGCCAATTGGTAGAAGCGATAATCGGAAGAGAACTCTTCCCTTTGTTCAAGCTCAAGATCAAAGAGTGCATCTGCACTA
>JAFMBV010000040.1 GCA_017858255.1 Bacteriovoracaceae bacterium | reverse complement strand
AAGGGTGAAACCCCCTTGACCATCAAGTTTTTGGAAAAAGTTTGGTGAGCTTTTTCTTTTTACCTACAGCTCCCTTTTTTTCTTTTTAGAGGAGAGGTCATCTTCAGTACCTATTTCAAGATCAGTACCGCTAGAAATAATTTCTGGGCTACCTGTTCCTTCATATTTATAGATGAAGTCCATATCCCATGGGTCTAGAGGTAAAACACCGTCTTCAAGAAATCCTTCAGGAGGGTAGTTCTTACATTCTTTCCCTGTGGGAGCTTGAACGAGTGCATTGAGACCATCAGCTTGTGACGGGTAGAAACCACATTTTCTTCTGAACTCCTTAAGATTTGCTTTTAGATTACTCATTTGAATGATGGCAGCTTTCCTCTTGCCTTCTTCAAAACTTTCAAAGATTTTTCCCGCAACAAAGGTACCAGCAATCCCAAGTAGGGTTAGGGCAACTAGAATTTCAATAAGGGAAAAGCCCGCCTCTGAAGGAGAAGCATTAATCCCTTTTTGGTCTCTTCTTTTTGCAATCTTTGTTAAGGAATTAATCACTTCAAACAATTTCAACATCATGGACTCCTTATTTTTAGTCACTAAAATTTATTAATTAAATTTCTTTTTGGATATTTTACCGGCTAAAGGAGTTGAGTTCCATCATTGGAACGACAACGGCAAAAACTACAAATCCTACTGCCAGACCCATCCCCACCATCATAATAGGTTCGAGGACAGATGTAAGGCCGTTAAGTTTATTGTTGACCTGGTCTTCATAATTTTCTGACACAATCTGTAACATTGGCTCTAATTCACCCGACTTTTCGCCTAGGTTAATCATATGAGTAACCATCGTTGGATAAAGGCCACTATTCTTTAAAGGGACAGACATAGAGCCACCTTCTTTAATCTGAACCCTCGCTTCATCAACAGCACGCGCCATGTGAACATTTGCAACGAGGTTTTTTACGATTTGCATTGCCGTAAGGATGGGGACACCTGAGTCGAGGAGGGTCGCAAGAGTGGAGCAGAAGCGGCTGACGTTAATCATAGTAGAGAGCTCACCAATAATGGGTAGCTTCAAAAGGATGCTATGCCACCATGATTCTCCTCTTTTGGTGTGAATATATTTATTAAAAGCAAAGTATCCAAAGATCGAGCCAATTATCATTAGCCACCAGTAATTTATAAATAAATCTGATATATCAATGCAAAGTTGTGTCATCCAAGGAATGGACTTTCCCGTTGAAGTAAATATTTTAGTAATCTTAGGAATGACCACAGTAAAGATAATCCCAAACATAAGAAAACCAATGATGACCATAATGACAGGGTAGGTAATGGCCCCTTTTATGCGGTTTTTTAGTTTCATCTGTGACTCAGTGAAGTCTGCAAGACGTAAAAGTACAACCTCTAGGTTACCTGATTGCTCACCAGCATCGACCATATTGACGTAGACATTATCGAAAACCTTAGGATAATCAGAAAATGCCTGAGCAAGAGAGACACCTTCGTTAACCTTGCCACGAATTTCAGAGAGGATAACTTTGAGCTTTTCACTCTCAGTCTGATCCATAAGGGCATTAAGGGACTCAACAATTTGGATTTTGGCCTTGGTTAGTGTCGCAAGCTGTCTCGTTAAAAGAGCAAGTTCCTCAATTGAAACATTGTTACCAAAAGAAAAAGAACCCTTACTCTTATTTGCAGCCGACTTTTGCTCTTTGATATCAATAAGCATAATACCCATTGAGCGCAGTTTGGTTTTTGCTTGGTTCATACCCTCACTGTTCAAAGAAGATTTTACTTCTTTGCCAGTGCGATCAAGTCCCTTGTAAACAAAAATGGCCATAAATTTTTTCTACTTTGTTATTTTACTTTATAGTTCTGCTGTACTTAGAGGTTCATAATCTTCATCGCCCTCATCATTGATCACACGGACGACTTCTTCTAAAGAAGTGATGCCATTAAAAACTTTTAAGATAGCATCCTGGCGAAGGGTCATCATTCCTTGTGCGATGGCGGCTTTCTTTATGGTGGAAGCGGGAGTTTTTTCTAGAATGAGTGGGCGAATCTCATCAGTGATAAGAAGAAGCTCTGCAACTGTCGTTCGGCCTTGGTAGCCCTTATAGTTACACTTTGGACAACCAACTGCCTTAAAAATAGTGGCATCACTCGGAACTCTCTCAACCCCAAGATGATTTATCTCCTCTGGTGTTGGATCATGGTGTTCTTTACATGATTTACAAAGAGTCTGAATGAGTCTTTGCGCCAGAACTCCGGCCAAAGAGGAGGCAATTAAGAAAGGTTGCACACCCATATCAATAAGCCTGTTTGGAGCTGAAGCGGAATCATTGGTGTGAATTGTACTTAAAACAAAGTGACCAGTAAGCGACGCTTCAATGGCCATTTGTGCGGTTTCAAGATCTCGTGTCTCCCCAACCATGATTATATCAGGATCCTGACGAACAATTGATCTTAGTGCCCTGGCAAAAGAGAGGTCGATTTTATGATTTACTTGAATTTGGGAGACTCCGGAAATCTCATATTCAACGGGGTCTTCTACGGTAATAATCATTTTATCAGGAGAGTTGATCCTTCCAAGAATGGCAAAGAGAGTCGTTGTTTTACCAGAACCTGTTGGTCCTGAAACATAGAGAACGCCGTGCTTTCTTTGGGAGAGTTCATTTAGTTCCTCAAGGACTTTTCCATGATAACCAAGGTCTTCTAGTCGAGGAGCTTTACTTGTCTTCTGCAAAACCCTCATAACAATTCTTTCACCGTTTTGAATGGGGACAGTAGAGAGTCGGATATCGACATCTTTACCGGCAATCTTAATCTTGATTCGTCCATCTTGAGGCATACGTTTTTCAGCAATATCCAGTTTTGCCATAACTTTAATACGAGCGGAAACAGCAGAGTGGGTCTTAAGAGGTTGTCTTAAAATTTCAGTCATAACTCCATTGATACGGAAGCGATAAACGGTTTCCTTTTCATAAGGTTCAATATGTATATCTGAGGCATTCTCTTTAACAGCACGAAAAATTATGGAGTTTACAAAGCGAATGACTGGAGCCTCGTCAGCGCCAGCATCGAGAATATCAATGGGACCATCAAGGTCAAGAGACTCATCAAACTCATCTTCTAGAGTATTAACAAGGTTTCTATCAGCTTTTTCATACACACGGTTTATCGCGTCTTGAATTTTAAGGGGAGGGGAGACCATCAATTTAATTTCTTTTTTAAAAATCTCACGAAGATCATTAATGGTATCAAAATTAAAAGGGTCAGCGATAACAACGCTAACACTATAGTCTGTTTCTAGAAGAGGAAGTACCTCATTAGCTTTAGCGTAGTTGATAGGGATATCAATTGTTAGATGAGGATCAACCTCGTCAACGTTGATATCAATGACATAGGGAATATCAACCTGATGGCAGATAACCTTAATGATATCGTGTGGATGGATATAGTTTTTCTTAAGGAGAATCTCTCCAATGAGCATACCGGACTCTTCCTGCACATGAAGAGCTTCATCGAGCTGGTCCTGAGTAAGAGAAGTGTGCTTTAAAAGAAGCTCACCAATTTTAAACTTCTGGCCCTCTACTTGGGCCAGCATTTGGTCAGAAAGTTTCACAAACTCTCTCCTTAGTCCTTCTTGAGTGCGCTTTTCGTTTCTCGCACTTCTTGAAGTATTTGTTGATAGTTTGGTACTTTGGCCAGATCTGCTTTATTATTTGATCTGCCTATACCATCATCTTCTTCATTATTTTCTCTATAATCACGATCACCTTCATCATATAAAGGTCCTTCTTCTTGTTTTTTAACTTTTTCGTAAAGACCTTTGACAGTCGTTCCAAAGGGGTCATCTTCACCCACTGCTTTTTTCAGGTGGTTACTACGACGATTAAGAATATCTTTAACATTGGCAGCATTATCCCTTTGGTAGTTTGCAAGAATTCTTGGAGTAAGAAAAAAGAGAAGATTGAGTTTCTTTATCTCTTTATTACGACTTTTAAAAAGCCAGCCAAGAACCGGAATGTCCCCAAGAAGAGGAACCTTTGATTCTGAAAAAGTCATAGAGTCTCTCATCAGACCACCCATCGCCACGGTATCTTTGTCCCTTACTACGACGGTGGTATTAATGGCCCTCTCTGTCGTCGCCACACCTGGTACACCACCAGGAACTTGACGATTAGAGAAATCAGAAATCGTTTGATCAATCTTTAGCTTTATAAAGCGGGTTACTTTATTAATCTGAGGTTTAATTTTTAAAGTTAAAGCAACTTTTTGAGGACGAACTGTTGTTTGAACACCAGTGGCATTTGTTAAAGATTCCTGAACAGGAACTTGCTCACCATTTTCAAAAGTGGCTTCGGTATTATCAAGAGCTAAAACTTGAGGAGTTGCTAAAACATTGGTGTTAGAACTCTGGGCGATGGCCTTGATCAGTCCGTTTACTGTATTTACGGAAATAGATTGACCGTTTCCAGTATCAATCGAGACTCTCTTCCCAGCACCGATACCAGCAAAGAGTCCACCTAGAGAAGTAATTTGTCCTGTTAAAAGGTTTGTAAGTTCTGAAGTTGCTCCCGTCGCCACACGCTGGGCACTACCGCCACCCGTTGCTGTTATAAGAGAGACACCAAGTTCTCGTGAGTTCTCCACATTTGTTTCCATGAGAAGGCCTTCTACATAAACTTGATCTCGAGGAACATCGAGCTTTTTAATAACTTCTTTAAGAGTTAGATAATCGGTTGGAGAAGCGGTAATAACTAGAGCGTTATTGTCTTTGTCAGCGGTAACCTTAACATCATCAGAGAAGAGCTGACTTCCGGTATCACTTGGTTGAGCAAGTCTACTTCTTAAACGACTTGTACGACTAGAACCACCCGATGCAGATTGCTGGGCACCACTAACAAGAGTGGAGAGTGTTTTGGCCAGGGCCTCAGCATCTCCATGATTAATATAGTAAACATGGATTCTACCACCACCACGAGAAACATTTTTGACATCGAGTTTGTTGATAAGTTCTCTAAGCTGGCGCGCACCATCTGCATTTGCCATAGCAATAATGGTATTTGTTCTTGGTTCGGCAATTATTTTCGAGATAATTTCACCTTGCTTAGGCCTGGTGCTTTTAAACTTCCCATCAGATTTTCCTTTAAGAATTTTATCGAGAAGAGTCGCGATCTCTTGAGCAGAGGAATTCTTTACAGGAATAATCGTTAAGCTCTCTTCATAACCAGGAACATCAATAAATTTGATAAGGCGAACTAAGCGATTAATATTTGAGCCTGTATCCTGAACGATAATTGTATTTGTTTGTTTAATATCAATGATTCGACCATAACGTGACATAAAGGGACGAAAGGAACGGGTAACTTCTGTTGAATCAATATTTTTGAGAGGGAGAATCCTCATCACATAGTTATCAGTGTTTGGTGTATAGCTTCCGGTATAAATCTTTGTTGGTGTGTAGCGAATATCTCTAGTTGCAACAATCTTATAAAAAGAGCCACTTTTAACGAGAGTGAATCCATTAATTTCTAAGGCAGTAAGATAGGCTTTCCATGCGTCACCGACTGTAATGGGTGAAGGAGCAATAATACTAACTTTTCCTTTAAGGCCTTTGCCATCCATGATGAGATTGATACCTGTAAGTTTTTGCATCTGTTTCGTTAGATCCTCAAGAGTAGTCTCAGGAAAATCAAAGCTCGTGACAACTTCTGGGCCAAAAGCTGTTTCGGGATTTAAATTTACATAGGCCTTACCGGTAGGTGTATCACTAACGGTGTTAATACCTGTTCCTCTTCCAAAAGCATCAAGTGCTTTGCTTTTACTAAGGTCAACTGTCGGTACTGTTCCTTTATCGTTATTGACGAGATCTGTCGCAGACTTTGAACTTTTAAACTTTGTTCTATTTTTAAATTTATCAAAGCCTTGAGCTTGGCTTTCAAAAATTAGAAAAAAAGAAGAAAGGCAAAAAAGTATCTTCGTCCCTTGACGAAAATTCTTTGAACAGGGGAAAGCTTCCATAAGGTACCCTTAAAGTTTACTCGAAATCATATTCGAGGTTTTGATCCATTCCATCTCGATTTAGTGTTAATTCGAAATGGTCTACTTTATCAATTTGGCCAAAGAGATTCATCATCTCTGCCATATTCGTTATCTTCTTTCCGTTGATACCAGTGATGGTGTCACCTTCTTGGATATTTAGTTGGCTATAAATCGAACCAGGTACAATTTCCTGCATCCTGAAGGCCAACGAACCATCTGCGTTCTTGATTTGAATAGCACGTGCCTGAGTTAATACTTCTGAAATATTTTCAAGCATACGAGCGCGCACTTCTTTTTTAAT
The DNA here is from genome assembly GCA_017858255.1 of Bacteriovoracaceae bacterium. GTDB lineage: Bacteria > Bdellovibrionota > Bacteriovoracia > Bacteriovoracales > Bacteriovoracaceae. Next base: position 24,441 of record JAFMBV010000040.1, on the reverse strand, counting down.
CTTAAAGGTATTACCGACCTGGTTTATTCCTGTTGCCTGTGCGTCTTTAATTAGTTTCTTGGCCTTCTTTGGCTCGCGTACGATATTGAGAGTTTTTTGCACTCCTTCTTTAGGTGCAATGTTTTCGATATATTCGCATTTTCTTGTCTTTAAATTTTTAAATATGATTTTTTGACTGCTAATGTTTCCAACCTCGATAAAATCTGGGATTTTATCTCCGACTCTCAAGAAGTTTTCCTTCCCTCTTACTTGTACGCTAGCAAGGCTTTTAACAGAATCTTGAAGAATTACGGTATTCATCAGCTTGAGTCCAAGGCTACTCTTGAGAGAAGCAGTGTCACATATCCTGGCCTCAATGAAGTCTGGCCTTTTTACAGGCCCTTTAATCGTGGGAGTGTTACCTGCTTCAGGTGCTTGAAAAAGATCATTTGATTTAAGAGCAGCAAGTTTATTACGTGTGACATCTTTCTTGTTAAGACGAAGTGGGGTTCCCCTCGATATTTTTTTACCATTTGCTACAGGACTCAAATAACTTGAAATCATTCGTCCTGTAAAATATGAGCCAAGGATAAAAAGAGACGCCAAGAAAAATCTGTGAATTTGAGGACGATATTGTGGGGAGAAAAAGCGATCAAAGATTTCGTCAATATTGATATCTTTAACCTTATTAACAATTTTTTCTAATCCAGCACTTTTTAAATTTTTAATATTAAAATTAGTTTTATCTGATGAAGTTAATTTTTCTTTAATCTTGCGACTAAAATCTACAAGACGAAACTTCAATGCAGTAGGGACTTGCGGCGTTTCAAAATCATTGATAGAAGGGTTCGTATGATTGATTGAGTCTTCTTCAACATAGTAATCTTCTTCATCATCATCCCCTAGGTCCGGAAGTTCTGGGGGTAATTCACCTTGATTAATTTTATTATTTTTTATGTCAGTAACAGTGAGCTGTTGAAAGGAAGGATCTGTTTCATCATCCTCATATTCCTCGTCCTCATATTCCTCTTCTTCAAACTCTTCTTCATAGTAAACTTCGTCCTCAATTTTTGAAGACTTCTTGAAGAGGTTGGCCAATTTTCCTTTTAGGCCTTGGGCAATGGATCCCAACTTTGATTTTGGTTTACTCATGACTCCCTTGGGTCTGTGAAGAGGGGGACCGTCTACCTAATGTTTCAGGCATCCTACCTAAACACTCCTTAACTCTATATCTTTATGATTTTAAAGCACTTAGCCCTATTGCATCAAGCAATGTTTTGGTCAATTTTTCGTAGTTGATGGAAGTAGTCGGTCAATGAAGGCTGACAAAAACAGTTTTTAAACAAAATATAAGCACGAGTGTTTGGTAGTTGATGAAATTCATTGCTAGAATACAACTGAATTAAATTGAATGGCTTAGATGTAAGCGTTCAATGATTTATGACAACTTAAAGATAGAAATTAAATTATAAATCTAAAAAGGAAGTTAGAGATGAGTGAGAATCATGAAATTGACTCAGTAGTTGGTGGATTATTTTATGGAGAAGTTGACGAAAACGTTGTTTTTCCATTTCCACACCTTACGGACGAGCAAAAAGAAATAGCAAAAGAGTTTACAAGCGCAGTTAACCGCTTTGGAGAAGACCACATCGATGGTGAAAAGATGGACCATGAAGCGGTTATCCCTGATGAAATCGTCAAGGGATTGGCCGAGATGGGTCTTTGTGGGCTTGGTGTTCCGGAAGAGTATGGTGGTATGGGTCTTGATTACACCTTATACAGCAGAGTATTTGCTGAAGTTGCTTCTTTTGACGGTTCACTTGCAACATTTTTGGGAGCTCACCAATCGATTGGCTATCGTGCGCTTCTAAATGAAGGGACAGAAGAGCAAAAACAAAAATGGCTACCAACTTTGGCCTCGGGTGAGAAATTCGCCTCTTTTTGTTTAACTGAACCTGGATCTGGGTCTGATGCTTACTCGATTAAGACAAAGGCCGTCGATAATGGAAATGGAACTTACACTATTACAGGTCAAAAACTTTGGATTACCAATGCTGGTACGGCGGAATTTTATTCCGTCTTTGCTAAAACAGATCATGAGATTGAAGGAAAGACAGTAGAGAAGATTTCCTGCTTTATTGTTGAAAAGGGAATGGAAGGTCTTAGCTTTGGTGAAAAAGAAAATAAAATGGGTATTAGGGCCAGTGAAACCCGAGCAGTTTATTTCGATGGCGTAGTGGTTCCTAAAGAAAATATTATTGGTGAACTCGGTAAGGGTTTTAAGATTGCGATGAATGTTCTTAATTCTGGTCGCCTCTCTCTTGGTGCCGGTTGTGTTGGTGGTATGAAGACTATTATGAAAATGGCAACAGACCATGCCAATGGTCGTAAACAATTTGGAAAAACGATTACTGAATTTGGCCTTATTCAAGAAAAACTTGCTTCTATGGCCGCACTTACTTACGCCACTGAAAGTGTTGTTTACATGACAACGGGTAATATGTGTAAAGGCATGAAAGATTACTATCTTGAAACGGCCGTTTGTAAAATTTTTGGTTCAGAATGTTTATGGGAAGTTGTTGATACATCTCTTCAGATTGCTGCCGGTAATGGTTATATGAAGGAGTATCCTTACGAGCGTATAATGAGGGATTCTCGTATTAATTTGATTTTTGAAGGTACCAATGAAATTTTACGCTGCTTTCTTGCTCTCTCCGGTATACGGGGACCTTCTGAAAAACTTAAAGAGTTAGGTAAAATCTCAAATGTCTCAAAAGCATTAGAGGACCCTATTAAATCTTTGGGGGTTTTGACTGATTTTGCTAAAAATAGAGTCGCAAAAATGATGCCGACTCGCTCTTTATCCCAAGCTCATCCACGTTTCGAAGAGTGGGCTAGTGAATTTAGTTCCATGTTAGGAGGCTTTTCTATTCAGGTTGAAAATACCTTGATGAAGCATGGAAAGAATATTATTGATAATGAGTTTCCTCAAAAACGACTCGCCAATATGGTGATCCAACTCTATGTTTCTCTAGCTGTTATCTCACGTACGACGGCCATTCTTAATGATGAGAAAATAGATGATAAGAAAAAGGAATATAGCTTTAACTTAGCTGAACATTCTTTAAGGCGAGCTCGTCATGAATTTGTGGCCAATCTAAAAGGTATGACCAAAAATATTGATAAGGTTGAAAAACAGATTTCTGACCAAGTGGCGGAGAATGGAGGGTATGGCCTCGACATTATCGATTTCTAAAAAAACAAATTGGGTAAGTTTTTACTGTCTTACTTCTATAACCCTCCTTTTAGGAGGAGGGTTTTCTTGTTCTGCACCTATAAAAAAGGTTGAGCAAACCCCAACATATACTCGTGATAAACCACCAAAAATAGAGACGATTTATGCGGGGCCAAGTATTACTAAAAAAGTAAAAGGTTTTCAGAATGTATCGAAGGCCTTAGGCCTAGATTCTGGCGTCGCGACACATTTGTACGCTGTTGACTGGAGTGGTGATGGGCAAGTTGATCTTGTAACCTTACCTGAATTTTATGGAACACCGGTCTTTTATGAATATAAGTCTGGTAAATTTGTCATCTCAAATGATTCACCATTGCCTCCATCGGTAAGAGCTAGCTTTCTAGTGTTTGCTGATTTTAATAAGGACGGAAGACTTGATGTCATCGTTACAACGCTTAATCAAAAATCAGAGCTTAATCAAAAACCCTTAAGACTTTTCATGGGAATCAAAAAAAAGGCCATGTCCTTTGAAGAAGTTCAAGATGCTTTTCCTAGTAAGGCCTATGCTACGAGCACGTTATCACTGATTGATATTAATATGGACGGTTGGCTTGATATTTACTTAGGTAATTGGTTTGATACCACGAAGTCTAGACCAAAACCTCAGCCTGATCGCATCTTTTTAGGGAAACCTGGCGGAAAGAAATGGCAAGATGGGACTTATTTACTGCAAGGTGAATTGAAATTTGACCGTGAAAATTCTTATTACCCCAATGCGAGACCGACTTTTGGATCGAGTGTTTGTGATATTGATAAAAATGGCTATCCCGATATTTTGACTGCATCGGCCAGCGGGCACGCTAACAAAGTTTGGTTGAATCTTTATGATAAAGAAAATAAAGATCGAATATTGAAAGACTATGGAGCTAAAACAAAGTTATCGGCCGATAATGACGGTTTCTTCTCACCAACTGGTGGTGGCAATAGCTCCTATATGCTTTGTCAGGATTACAATAATGATGGTTTCTTAGACGTGGCAATGGGAGAACTGTTTCACAGTTATGATCCTGAAAGCCGTGACCGATCTAGTATTATGACGGGAACGGGATTAACTTTTCCACCTAAATTTATTCGAACGGAATATCACAAAGACGATGGGAGTGGGAGTTGGAGCCAAGGAGATCGACGCGCCATATGGGCAGATCTTAACTTTGATGGCAATGTCGACCTTTTGGTTGAGAATTCTGGCTTTCCGCCAAAGAGTCGTCTTGTTTACTTTGAACAAGCTGATGACCACGGCCTTGCAGACCGAGCTAAAGATTATGGCATTGATATTGTAAACCCTTCGGGATCAGTCACTCTTGATTACAATCGAGATGGTCGCTTGGACTTAATTATGGGCCAAGTCACACTTAGAGATAGTCGAATAAAACCAAATATCTATGCTTATAAAAATAACTTTGAAAGAGAGGGACGTAGAGTTTTAAAGATTGAGCTTCAAGGAAAGAAGGCCAATGCTCATGGACTTGGAGCCCTCGTTGTTTTAAAAACAAGTAAAGCAAGTTATAGCAAAGTTGTTGACCCTTCTTATGGGCCTTTAAATTCTCAGAATGAATTTGGTCTGTGGTTTGGCCTTAAGAAGGGGGAAAGAATTATAGAGGCAGAAGTACGTTGGCCTTTAGAAAGAGAAACAAAAACGGGCAAGAAATATCCTGTTCGCTATACCTACCGCCTTAAAAATTTAAACTTTAAGAATCACTTAAGTATCATTTTAAAAGATGATGGAAGTTTTAAGGGCGATTAGAATTATTTTTGAACGAGGTCACTTAAGTCGCGCAAGCTAGCAGGCATGGTTTTATAATTAAGAGTTGTCATGAATATTTCTGCTTGTTCAAGGCCCGTGACTTCCTGAACAACCAAGGCATCAGTTTTTTTGAGAACATGGTCAGGCACCACAGCGATGCCTACATGGGATTTAACAAGATCGACAATAGAGTGAATGTCTTGAACAAAGATGATCTCTTCCGATTCCTTCTTAGATAAGCGAAAGATATTGTCTTCCTCTGAATAAACAATCCAGCGGTATTCGTGGAGTTTCTTCTTATTAACACTCTCACGGCCAATAATTACCAGACGTTCATCAAATAGCTTTAAAGAACTAATTAACTCCGATTGGATATTTTCTGAAGAAAAGATGACATCGAATTTTCCTTCCTCTATTCCTCGGCGCAGCTCTTTTTGTGTGCCTACGGAAATAGTAAAAGCACGAGAATTTTTACGATAGAATTTACTCAGTCTTGGGATAAACCAGTTTTTTAAAAGGCCATGAAGGATACCCACTCTAACTGGGCGGTCATCTTCTTTATCGAAAATCTCGTGGCTTAGTTTATCAAAGTGCTGAGCGGCCAAATATAGGGCATTGCCTTTATCTGTAAGGATAACTTTCTTGGAGGAGCGGATAATAAGCTCTTCGCCGACACTTTCTTCAAGGAGTTTTATCTGACGGCTGACTGCAGATTGGGCAATCTTGAGAGAGTCTGCTGCTTTAGAAAAACTTTCGTGTTGGGCAGTTAATAGAAACGCTTTTAAATAGCGGTAGTCCATTCCTCATTCCTTAATACTAAATATCTAATTCCTTCTTTAAAGGAGGAACTTTGGCCGCATCTTGACGCCAAAATTTACCAGAAAAGTCTTTTTGATTTTCATTAGTAACGGTAAAACCCTCGCTATTATTGGCGAAATCTTGAACATAATCAACAGAGACTTTCTGCAAATAAAAGGCAGTAAAAGGATCCATGAGAACTTGTAGCTGCTTATCGATATCTTTCTTGTCTTGATTGTTCTCAGGGTCGATCTCAGGGTGAAGAATAGGCACCATGAAGTCAGCTTCTTCCCAATCGGTAAAGCCGATTGAATAAGTAAAACCGTCACAACCTTTGCCACTAGCAAGTACGCGTAAATATTTACCTTTGAGTGTAAAATCATTTTCTAAAATAAGCCTTAGCTGGTTAAGGGCGACTGTTGTAAATTTAAGATCGGGTATCGTTACCTTACTGGGGTCAACAATTGTATTGTCGTCCATTCGTTACTCCTAACTTCAGTTTGAAATCTTGAATCTTTGTGGCCCAAGGCATATCGTGAAGGCCAAGAACTTACAAGGGCTTCTTTATTATGGTGACAACTACTGAACTTCATTACCAAGTTAAAATTCCAGAGCCGTGGACCCACCACGTTAAAATCGTCATAAAGGTGGAAAGGCCACAGCAGAGCAATAAACAGAGGTTTTATTTACCAGTTTGGTCTCCAGGTTCCTATATGGTGCGCGAATATAGTCGCCATGTGCGTCGCCTCCAAGTTGTCCAAGGAAATGGAGAGTTTTTATACTTTGAGAAGATTAGCAAAAATGAATGGGAAATTGATTGGCAAAAAAGTGACCTAAAATCACAACAAAATACTTTCAGTATTGAGTATGAGGTTTATTGCAATGAAGTTTCCGTCAGGACTAGTCATGTTAATTTAACCCATGCGTTTTTGCATGGGCCGAGCCTCTTTATGGGAATTCATGGATGGGAAGATAAGAGACTTGAATTGGGAATTGAATTTCCGCCTTGTTGGACTAAACTTTCTACTTCTCTAAAAGACATTAGTCCTAAGCGTGAGAAGTTTCTCTATGAGGCCCGTAATTATGATGAGCTTCTCGACACTCCCATTGAAATAGGTAACCAATTTACCTCTGGTTTTCGCGTGGGCGGTAAAGATCATTATTTAGCCTTTTTAAACTTACCGGATAATATTTTTGGTGACCTCAGCAGAGATATAAAAATCATAACAGAAAAAGTGGCAAACTTCTGGGGAGAGATTCCCTATGACTCTTATAGTTTTATTGGTCACTTCTTTCCTAAAACCTATGGGGGACTGGAACATCATAACTCCACAGCTTTGCAATATGATCCCCTAGAGGTTTGTCACGAAGAAGGCTACAGGGATTTTCTAGGCCTTGTTGCCCATGAGTATTTTCATACTTGGAATGTAAAAAGAATTCGGCCAAAGGAGCTAGGTCCATTTAACTATAACGAAGAAAACTATACGCGCATGCACTGGCTAACTGAAGGCTTAACAAGCTTTGTAGATGATCTCTTTGTTTTAAATTGTGACTTATCAACAGATGATTATTTTTTAAAAAGTCTCGCGAAGAAAATGAATGCTTATATTAAAACTCCTGGTCGTTTCTTTGATTCTCTTGAAGAAGGAAGCTTTGATGCGTGGATTAAGCTTTATCGTCCAAATGAAAACTCGCGCAATGCGACGGTTAGTTATTATTTAAAAGGAGCCTTGGCATTTTTTTGCTTCAACAGTTTATTGAATGTTCAGGGCCATTCTTTAAGAGAGTTCACCTCTGAGTTATGGGATAGATACAAGCTAGACCCGAACACTGGTATGACAAAAGAGGAAGTTCTTAAAATTATTTACTCTTTAGCAGGTGTTTCAATTGGTGAAGAGTTTGAATCTTTTATTAGTGATACCGGAGAACTACCTTTAGAAGTGTCTTGTGAGAGAAGCGGAATTGAAGTTCATTGGCACCAACCTGAAGGCCTTGATTGGGGCTGTGATTTAAAGAGTAGGGGAGAGAATATTTATATCGAAAATATTAGATTAGATGGGCCTGCTCATAAATGTGGCCTAAATCATGGTGACGAGATTATAGCTTTTAGTGGTCAAAGACTTCAGAGCTCAATTCTCGCTTCATGGCAGAAGTCCTTAAAAAAAGGCCAGGCCATAAACTTACTAATCTCTCGCCAAGGTTTCCTCTTGGAAATTGAGGTCGCGCCCGAGGCAATGCCAAAAGAAATTGAGAAACTGACGATATCAAGTCCCGAGCTTTACAGTAAGGTATTTAAGTCCTTGTAAAGAACGAAAGAACTTTGTAAAGACATAAACTGAGCTCGTTACTCAGTCTTCCCGTATGTGAACTTTTAGTTTTCTCTCCATTTTACCGATAAACAGGTGAAGGTATAGGCCCAGGGATTGGGTTCTATTAAAACCATGGAGTTTTAATTTGGGGGAGCACTCTCTACAAATTATGTATGCGGTTGTACTCACTGAAAAGCGGGTGACTCACTATGAGGCACAAGACATCGCCTACCTTATTGAGCTTGGGATAATTGAACCCCATGCCTTTATCTATAGCTATCCTTTCAAAAAATGGGTTAAGGCCAATTCGTTAAAAGAAATAAGAATGCTTGTTAGTGAAATGATTCTTGCTCGCATTCCTATTGGAAAAGAGAAGGCTCCCGGATTTATCCCGCCACCTCCACCTATGAGTTCTTACTATTCTTTAGGGGAAACGATCGAACGCTCTGGTGCGATGTATGAAGAGGCCATTTTAGAAAAAATAGAAGTAGAGAATAAAAATGTAAATCTTCAAAAACAGGTCTCTGAATTAAGGGCCAAGAAAGAAGAGCTTTTAAATGACGTTAAGAATTGGCAAGATCAATACTGTGCGATTAAATTTCAAGAGAAAAATCAACAATCGATTGATATTAATTACCAACAAGAACTCGAAGATCTGCAAAATTCTTATGAATCTCTAAAAACAGTCCAGGCAGAAGATGAAAACCTATTAAAGTCCAATGAGTTGCATCTGAAAGAGGCTTTATTGGAAAATAAGAAGTTAGCGAAGGCGATCGTAAAACTTAGTCGGGATAAGAGTAAACTTTTGACTTACACGAGTGATTTAGAGGCCCAGCTCAATCAGGCGCTAAAAAGTCGCGAAGGGTTAAAGAAAAATCTTAAAAAGCGTGAAGTTGATCTCGTTAAGCTTAAGAAACGAGAAAATCAGGCCCGTAAATTAATTAGAAACCTTGGCACAGAGAAAAATACTATTGATGCCCAAAGAGAGGTTGATCTAAAAAGACTGATAGGAGAAAGCTTTGAAGTCAGTAATGAACCCAGGTGGTTTATTAAGAGGGATGGTCAGAGTAAAGGGCCTTATCGTTTTTCTGATGTCTTGGAGTGGATTGATAAGGGTTACCTTGAGAGAAAAACTCTCATACGAAAACAAAGTGAAAAAACCTTTACTCGTTTAGAGAAAATTTATGAATTTAATACGAAGATCTTTACAAAGATGGATAAGGTTGGAGATAGCCTAAAGAAAAGATTCTTTATTAAGAGGACCGATTTTCGAGCACCTTTTTATGAGGTTGTGGAACTCGAATATAATAATCAGTCATTTAAGGCCCACTGTACTAGCTTATCTGTAGGCGGTTGTTTTATTGAACTTAAGGTTTTTCCTGAAAATTTAGAAAAAAATAGTATTTTAAATTGTGTGATCCAAGCAGACTACTTAAGTCAAAGCATAGAAGTTCAAATGATTGTTAAGAATTTCTCCAAAGAAAAGCCTTTAGGAATAGGGTGTCAATTTCTTGATTTAAATAATGAGGAAAAGGATTCGATTGAAGAATTCGTAGATTCTTATCTTAACTCTAAAGAAAAAGTTGCGTGACCATAGCTTTTGTTACTAGATAACCCGAAAAATTTTCATGTTCTAATTCCCCTGCAAGAAGACCAGGAATCTCAAAGGTGTCTTTTTTAATAATAATATCTTTTAAAATAAAAGTTTTTTCCTTTTTCCAAAAAAAACTGGAGGCTTTAAATGCTGCTTCTTTGGCACACCATAAATGAAGATTTGTCTCGGCATCATCTAACTCACCCGAAAACTTATCTAATATTTCATGGCGAATAACTCTGTCTTGTTGTTCACAATCTATACCAACCCCGTGAAGCTTATCGGACTGAGTGGCGACTATGGCACAGGCGGCTCCGCGAGTGTGGGCAAGGCTGGCAAGCAATTGATTATCCTTTTTCAGGCAATGGTGATCCCTAATCATTAGGTCTTCTATGGCTTCAACTTGTCGTCCATGCGCCTTAAGGCACTCAGAAAGGGCAAGACGTGAGTTTTGAAAATGACTCTTTCTTATAGCTGTTTGTGACGGATCATCAGGATAAGGTAAATTGAAGTCATGACCACCCTTGTCATCTATGAATTTCCATATAATCATGGGGACTCCAGTTGCCTAACGCATGACTTTTTGCCATAAAAGGGAGGTAAACGATCTCAAGGAGTGCGCTTTGTTTCCTCATGAGGCTCAAGAGCTTATGGCCAAAATTCTATTCTTTGTCTTTGCCGCATGCATTCTCTGTCTGTCAAAGGTCAACGCTAAAGATCATTGCTCTTTCGTAGGATCAGACCTTCAAGAACACACTATTTCAGCTCCGTATAAGAAGTAATTCAAACCACCCCCCCAACCCTTGCCTATTAGCCTGAACTAATTGACCTCATAAGCATGGTTTATAGACAATATGTTTCACTCCTTTTAAAATGTCAGAATATTTTTCAAAAAAATTTAAGGAGAGAAGTATGAACCAAAGTACAGACCGCAATATTGCGAGGCGTCTGGCAGTAAGCCGTGACTATCGAAAAATTGAACGTCCGTTAGACCAAAATGGAATACCTCTCAGAATAAGCCAATATTACGGTGAAAATACTTTTCATTATAGAAACGCAAAAAATATTCCAGAGGCCGTAAAGAATGAGCTGTATCAGGTTGCGACATCTAACAAACCACTTCCAAAGGATTTGGCAGATGTTGTAGCGAAAACAGCAATGGAGTGGGCAATCTCCCGTGGGGCCACTCACTTTTGTCACTGGTTCCAGCCTCTAACAGGTTCAACTGCTGAAAAGCACGACAGCTTTCTAAATATAGAAAATGGTCAGGCCGTAGAAGACCTCTCTGCTGGTCAGCTTATGCAAGGTGAGCCAGATGCCTCCTCCTTTCCTAATGGTGGCTCTCGCTCTACTTTTGAGGCGCGTGGTTATACGACTTGGGACTTAACATCACCTATGTTCTTACTTGAAGGTGTTAACGGACTTACTCTCTGTATTCCAACGGCGTTTATTTCTTATACTGGTCAAGCTCTCGATATAAAGACTCCGCTATTACGTTCTGAGGTGGCCTTGTCAAAAGCCGCCACTCGTTTTCTAAAGGCCATAGGTCAAGAAACTAAACGAGTTCAATCCAACTGTGGTACTGAGCAGGAATACTTTCTCATTGATGAAGCTTTTTATTACGCAAGACCCGATTTGGTTATGACGGGTCGTACCCTTTTTGGTTCTCTCTCTACTAAAAATCAACAGCTCGATGATCATTACTTTGGTGATATTTCTGAAAGGGTTATGGGCTTTATGCAGGAGTTAGATTTGGAACTTCACCGTCTTGGTATTCCATCCAAGACTCGTCACAATGAAGTGGCTCCAGGTCAGTATGAGATTGCTCCTATTTTTGATAACACCAATGTCGCTGCCGATAATAATCAAGTGTTGATGGCGACGATAAAAAGAGTCGCTCAGAAGCATAACTTTGTTGCGCTTCTTCATGAAAAACCTTTTGCAGGAATCAATGGTTCCGGAAAGCATTTAAACTGGTCGCTTTCAACTGCAGAGGGTGACAACCTTCTCAATCCAGGGGCAAATCCTGAAACGAATTATCGCTTTCAAACGATGTGCTCTGCCGTCATTGAAGCACTTTATCGTCATGGCGGTATGATTAGGGCCGCTATTGCCTCAGCAGGGAACGATCACCGTCTCGGCGCTAACGAAGCTCCTCCTTCTATAATTTCAGCCTACCTCGGTGATACGCTCGATAAGATTTTTATGGCAGCGAAAGATGGCAAAAAGCCTGACGCAAGTAAAGAGACCTCAATGGATGTTATGACTCAACAACTTGCGGATCTTAATAAAGATAATACGGACCGAAATAGAACCTCTGCTTTTGCTTTTACTGGAAACAAATTTGAATTACGGGCCTGTGGATCTGAAATGTCGACTGGTCTTCCTCTTTCTGTATTAAACGGTGCAGTTGCCGAAGTTTTAAATGAAACAGCAGACTTTATCGAAAAATCGGGGAAGAGTGCTGATGAGGCAATGCAGGATGTGACTAAAAAATGGATTAGCTCTTCTCATAAGGTCATCTTTAACGGTGATGGTTACTCTGATGCTTGGTTAATAGAGGCGGAAAGGCGTGGTCTACCTAACTTGAAAACTACGGCCGATGCTTTACCTCTTTTTAAGGATGTTAAGAAAACTAACTTCCTTACTGAGCAAAAGATCTTTACTAAAGAGGAACTTGAGACACGCTTTCATGTTTTGATTGAGCGTTATAACACAATTAGAGAAATTGAGTTTGATACACTTATTCAACTTGTGAATCAATATGTGATGCCCTCGATTATTTCATTCAAATCAACTCTTGGTAATGTGATTAAGATGCAAAAGGATATCTCCTTTGAATCAAGTGTTGAAACGAGCCTCTATAAAAAGCTTAATTACACAACGGAAACTCTTTTTAGTCGGGTAGAAAATTTAAATAATGGATTAAAAGGTTTACCTGAAGATGGTGAGAAACGGTCTAAAGTAATTGCCGACTCGCTTATGGCCCTATCTGAAGAAGTTGCCGACCTTTGTGGTGAAATTGAAGAAATTGTGCCAGACAATCTCTGGACCCTTCCGAAATATTACGACATGCTTTTCTTGAGATAATTTAACGAATACTTATCTGAAATTTCTTTTTTTCATAAGGACCCTTTTAATGAGGGTCCTTTTTTTTTCTTAAAAGCAGACCCAGATTACGCGGTGATATCTTTTCATCAAAAAATTGATAAACCTCTACCGGGAAGCCTTTTTCAACTTGAGCGAGGGCCCTGTCATAGACCAGGTACTTTTCAATTAATCGACCCCAGCGCCAACGAATAATATTCGCCTTATAAACATCGTAAATTTTCTTTTGAGTTTCCTCACTATCATAAAAGGCATTAAGGTCTACGGGATTACTCTGATGGCCTAAGAAGTTAAGCTTTATTCCTGCATAGTGAGCAAAGTCCTTTTCGTAATCTCTTGGGTGGGCCGGGCCTACCGTTGTAAATTCCTCATGTTTATGCCTCTCCAATAGGTAAAAGTGAAGTGCCGCTCGCATGAGTTTTACTTTCTTCTTTAATAGATAGTCCTTGAAGGAAATTGTCGTATGACCTCGGGTGGCCAACGTTAGGGCATATTTACCTATGGGGAGAAGATGTTCTTTTGAAGCACTTGATAGATGAGTTTCAATGTCGGGAGTCAGCAATTGATAACAGCAGGGAAAATTAAGTAAACCCTTTCCTAATTCCATTTTACTAATATGGTGAAGGGAGAGCGGGCCACAAGTATGAAGGCCAATTGAGGCCTCGGCCGTTTCAAAGATTTCTTTCTCTTTCAGTTCTTGGTTTTGATCTCCAAATACATGATGAATAAATTTAAGCTTGCCCGCTCCGACAGGTGCTGGATATTTCTCTAGCCTTTCTTTTCCAAGCTTTTGAAAATAAGCGTTACTATCCAGACTGATTGCATTGTGACCATGGTAAAGACACATAAGACGAGAGAGGTGTCCTTTTCCACCACCAATATCTACAAATTGGTTGGAAGGGGCAAGGCCGAGAATATTTGTTAAAGGAATAATACGAGAGATTTCATGATGCTTCTTCCCTCCGACCTTATTTAATGCCCAACTTGGATAAGCTTTTGGTGGGGGTGTCGGCCAGCGCTCGATATTCTCTAGGGATTGAATTTCTTTAAAAATTTCTCTTAACTCCCCATTGGGTAAGTTCTCGGTATCCTGACCACAGTCGACTTTCCACTCTTGCTCGGTAGAGAGGCCAGATAAATCACTTAGCCAAGAGTCTTTATAGCACTCAATAGTATGAGGATAGAAGTTGAGGACTTCATCACGCCATATCCCAACAGTTTTTGATAGGAATTGATTGAGAGATTTTAACTCTCTTTCATAGAAATCCTGTAGTTGAGGCAAGGATGGAATAGACCCATTATCCTTTGGCATTTTCAAAGAAAGTATCTCCGTGATAGTCTAGCTCTATGGATTTAACAGGGAAAAAGGTTGCCGTCTACGGTCTTGGCGTCAGCGGTAAGGCCACCTTAATATTTTTACAAGATTTCGCTCTTGGCTCCCTTTTGGTCGTCAATAGGGGAGCGCCCGAGAGCTGGGGCACTGATATTAACGGTATTTTGGACACATTTTCATGCCCTATCAATTGTTTAGCTGAAGAGAGTCAAATTACTGCTTCTGAGCTATCTCAAAGTGAATTAATTATTCTATCCCCTGGCATTGCACGAGAAAGCACAACGCTTGGAATGGCATTGCAAATGGGAGTTTCAATTTGGAACGAATTAGAACTTGCTGCTCAGATGTGTGAAACTCCACTATTGGCCGTTACCGGAACTAATGGGAAGACGACTTGTGTGACATTTATGGGCGAGGTTCTTAAAGAGGCCGGCTGTGATCCGTTTATTGGTGGTAATATTGGTAGACCATTTCTGGATGGCCTCAAAGAGAGAAGTGATTTTGGTGTTATTCTTTTAGAAGTTTCAAGTTTTCAATGTGAGTCTTTAGAAACATTTCATCCTAAAGTTGCAGGAATTTTAAATATTTTTCCTAACCATGGAGAACGTTATGCTGATGTTGAAAGCTATCGTAAAAGCAAATGGTTACTTACTCAAAATCAGGATAGTACTGATACTGTCTTAACAGGACCTGGAGTTGGGGATGATCCTTTTTCATCAAAAAGTAAAAAAAGGGATCTGACGAGTTGTGCAGAAATAGAGTTAAAGGCAAATTTCGATTTAAGTAAATTAAAGTTAGTAGGCAAGCATAATCGTTGGAATCTAGGTTTTTGCTGGGAGTTCCTGAGTGCAGCATGTCCAGTTCTTCCTTGCGATGAAGAAACCCTAAAGGCCAGTTTTCAAAAGGTTATTTCTCAGTTTAAAGGGGTTGAGCACAGGTTAGAATTTTTCAAAGAAACAGAAAGGTTTGCCATTTTTAATGATGCAAAAAGTACCAATTGGCAGGCAACTCTTACGGCCTTAGAAGCGGTCAAGGAAAAGGAACTACCGATTGTCCTTATCCTTGGTGGGCAATTAAGAGGCCACAATGATTTACCTCCTGAAGAGTTCTGCGAATGGGTAGATAATAATCATGTTACTGTTCTTACGATGGGAGAGTCAGGAAAGTTCCTAATGGATCAAGGGCTCAGTTATCATTATCTTGAAGATCTTCAAAAGATTTGTTATTTTTTAAGTAAAGATCATATGAAAAAACAAACGATTCTGTTTTCTCCAGCTTTTCCAAGCTTTGATCAGTTTGCGAATTATGGTGTCAGGGGCAAGAGGTTTAAAGAAATTTTTGAGTGCTTGAATTAAGGCGAAAATTAACGAATTGAGACGCTTCTTATTTGGCCCGGGCTTCGTTCTTTTTTCTGTAGGCGAAAAGGGTCAGCAATGACAACTTTCACAAGAAAGAGTCCTAAGCAGAGTATAACTAAATGGCGTACGTTAATTTTCATGTCTACTCTTTACCTGTTGTTTCTTTCATTTGTTAACTGTTGTACGGATATTCAACCCTATAATCGACCAGTGTAGTCAAAAACTTTAGAGTTTTCTTTGTTTAACACATTGAAATTTGTTAAAGTGGTCAACACGTATAATCCTAAGTTAACGAAATTATTGAAAAGAATAGGTCATAATGGAAAAGCAACAAGCTATTAATAATTGGCAAAAATTCATGAAAGAGAGTCACACGGAACTCTTTTTTCTTTCTAGTTTTGACCATTATTTGAGTGAGTACGTCCCATTAGGTGATTCTATGCGGGTTTTTCTTACTGAGTTTACTGGCTCGGTTGCCGAAGTCTTAATACCCGCTAAGGGAAAAATACAGATATTTGTTGATGCTCGCTACCATGAGCAAGCAGATCAAGAGTGCGACTCGACATATATCGAAGTCGTTAAAGTTCCTTACGGCAAAGCCTTGAGAGAGGCGTTATTCGAAAGATTACCCCAAGAAGGAACAATTGGTCTCTTTCCAAAAAGGACTCCACAAACTCTTGTAGAAGAGTTGCCATTGAAAACTAAGAGCTTTGATGAAATGGATTTTAGTTCTCAAACCGGCTTTGATCCTCAGCATTTTTCTGGCGATATTTTTGAGCCCGATTATGAAAGAGTTGGGCTTCAAAATAAATGGAGTAAAGTTCTTAAAGAAGGGGAGTATGCTTTTATTAATGCTCTCGACACTCTTGCTTGGGCGTCAGGACTCAGGGCCCACCACTTACCCTATCAAGGTACATTTAGAGGTCTTGGACTTCTTACGAGAGAGAAACTTTATATATTTTGTGATGATGGGGTATTTAAAGAAGTTAAGAAATTCGAAAATTTAAATCGTAAGGTCTATTTGTTAAGTGATTTAACTGAAACGCTAAAAGAACTTCCTAAACCAACAAAGGTTTTATGGGACCCTTCTTTTACGACAGCGGCCAATTACCGGGTTCTTTCCTCAATCTTTGGAAAAGAAATTTGTCACAAGGTGGGAAGCTTTCATGCTCTTTGGCAGGCCTTTAAAGAGGATAAGGAAATCACGGCCTTTAGAGAAAGCTTTGAAAAAAGTGATCAGGCCATTTATAAAAGTCTTTGTTGGCTTATTGAAAGTGTTCGCTCAGGGCAAAAAGTTAGTGAGTTAAGCTTTCGTGACAAAGTAGAAGAGTCTTATCAAAGCATGGGAGCAAGGTGCCAAAGCTTTAGAACTATTTCTGGTTTTGGCCCACACTCTAGTATTATTCATTTTGGTAAACCCGGTGAACATAGTTTCTACGAAAAAGGGCAATTTGTTCTTTTAGATTCGGGCGCCATTTATGAGCAAGGCTTTGCCACTGATTGTACCAGAACGATTATTCCAATAGGCAAGGCGAGTGAAGATCAAAAATTACATTATACCTTAGTACTTAAGGGACTTATTCAAATTCTCAAGGCAAGTGTACCAAAAGGAACCCCTGGGAAAGTTCTTGATGAAATGGCGCGTGCACCTCTAAAGAGTAAGGGACTTGATTACGGGCATGGAACTGGTCATGGCGTTGGCGTGAATGTCCATGAAGCAGGCTATTCTATAACACCAAAAAGTGAAGTTCCTCTTGTTCCGGGACTTGTGGGTTCAATGGAACCTGGTTTTTATCAACCAGGGGTGGGAGGAATTCGCTTAGAGAATATTGTCGCGGTTATTGAAGATCCTCAAAATAAAGAGAACGTTTGTTTTGAAAACCTTGTTCACATTGGATTTTGGGAGGGGCTTATTGAAAGAACTCTTTTAGATGAAGAGGAAAAGTCTTTTCTTAACAATTACGAGCAGGAGTGCTCCAGGCGCGACCGCTCTTTTGCCAAGTTCTTCCAATAGCTAGCGCCAGTAAGAGCCCAAAAATTAAAGTCAGGAGACCTTTTTCGGGTCCCTGGTCTTGAAGTTCAATTGTTCCACAGCCACTAAGGGGTTGCTCTACCGGATAGAGGTAAGTAATTCCATCGACGTCATCCCAGCCTAAGGTTTCGCGGGTGGCGACACTTTGAAAGTACATTAAATTCTTATCAAGGGAGCTGTGGCCAAGGCCTACAGCGTGACCGATTTCATGGGCGAGCACGGCAACCTTCTCTTGGCGGCCAAGACCTTGAAAACTATTACTACCATTATCATTAACGAGAATTAGAGCACCGTTAATAGTTCGACCGCTAAAGTTATTGGGCACTGTTACCCCTAGGACACTAGGGGAGTTTGAGAAATTGGTAGGCTCAGTATTGCAGGAGATGAGGATGTCACTTGAGACAACTAAAGCAGAGTTTATATCACAGCTTGACGCAGGAGCATTTGTGCATGCCTTGCCTGTTTGAAAGGCGGTGGCAACACTAACTAAGGCCCCACGCTTTAATATTAATGAACTTGTGTGAACGCGATTCCAAAAGAGCTCTCCAGCTTCTTCAGCAAGGCTTAAGAGTTCGTCATTGGTGATGCCAAGGTTAGCACAAGTGTGGGCGGCGACATTGATACTTACTTCCTCTTTATCAAAGGCCGCACCGATATTGTTATTTAAGGTGAAGCCATAAGTAAGTTTAGTCATCAGAAATAAGAGGAGTGTTAATCTGCCCATAGGGAATCTCCAAAATGGTAGCGCAGGGTCAGTGCTAAATTATAGGTACGATTGCGTGAATTGGTGGGGTTAAAGATAAAGGCCTCTAGTTTTGTGGAGTATTCTTTATGAAAATAATATTCCCCAGCAACGTTGAAGGTTACATTTCTGGCGGTCGTTGTCTCCTCTGGGATAGGAAAGTTTGTAAAACCAGTACCATTTCGAATAGAGGCCTCTCCTCCGTCCCCACTTATTTGGGTTAGGTAAAGGCCACCACCGTAGCGCAAAATGATCTCATCAGTGAGCTTGTAACCAAAGTGGCCATTTAGATAATAGACCTGCTTGCTGATATAACTTTCCTCACTACCTCCAGGCCATAAGAAACCAAGGTCCAAAAATAAGTGCCAACTGGGGTTCCATTCATAAGTTAGGCCCGTCTCCAGCGCCAAGCGATTATTGAAACTTGATTTTTCACCTGAGACGTCAGTTTGATAGCGACCAATGGCCTGGTTCATTAGTCCGGCCCCAAAATTGAGGTCAACAAAAGAAGCCCTCACAATTTGTGGCATAAGAAGGACACAACAAAGCATAAGACTACAATGGAATTTCTTGATTAAATTAGTCATATTAAAGTTCCTGATAGCACTATTGTCTCAAAGGAAGGAACATAGTGGCAATGGTTTAGCTGTTAATTTAAGCTCGGCCAGTTTAATATGAAGGCGACTTATTTTGAGAAAGGAAGATTTCATATGTTTGAAAATTATCAGATACCAAAAGAGCTTATTCCTAGTGACCCTCGTTTTGGGAGTGGTCCTTCTTTAATTCCAGTAGAATTCCTTGATGCGCTTAGAGCTACTGGTGATCAGCTTCTTGGAACTTCCCATCGAAAGCCGGCCGTAAAGAATCTTGTTAAAGAAGTTCAAGATGGATTGCGTAAGTACTTTCAAATACCTGATGATTTCTCCATTGTTGTTGGAAATGGCGGGGCGACATTCTTATTCGATTCAATAGCGTTGGGCCTTGTTGAAAAAAAATCAGCACACTTTACCTGTGGTGAATTTTCTAGCAAGTGGTTTAAGGCCCACGATAAAGTACCTTGGCTTGAAGCCGATAATATTGCGGTTGAGTTTGGTCAGGGAATCAAGCCTGAAGACAGAAGTGATGCGGATATGATTTGTTGCACTTTGAATGAAACATCAACGGGTGTAATCGTTGATTCCTTTCCTGAAGTTGATGATAAGACAATTTTAGCGGTTGATGCGACAAGCGGCGGGGGCCAAGTACCCTGTGATGTAAGTAAGGTGGATCTTTTCTTCTTTGGGCCTCAAAAGGTTTTTGCAAGTGAAGGCGGACTTTATATTGCAATTATGTCACCAAAGGCGCGAGAGAGAGCTCTGCGCTTGGCCGAAGATAAAAGTCGTTATATACCTGACATTATGAGCTGGAAAACGGCCATCGAAAATTCAGATAAAAATCAAACATACAACACTCCCTCTATTACGACTTTCTTCTTTCTTAATGAGCAAGTTAAACTCATGAATAAGGTAGGCTATAAAGGTGTCCAAGAAGAAGGTCAGCGTAGAGCAAACCTATTATATGGCTGGGCCGAGGAAAAGGATTATTTAAAACCTTTTATAGGAGAGGCCAATTACCGCTCAAGTGCAGTGGCCACTATTGATGTTGATGACAAAGTAGATGTAGGTGCTCTTTTAAAGAAACTAGAAGGGGAGAAAGCGGTTTACAATATTGATGCTTATAGAAAACTTGGTCGTAACCAATTTCGAATTGCGATGTTTTATAACATTAAGTATGAAGACCTCGAAAAACTGACGAAGCTTTTAAGTCATGCAATAGAATCAGCTCTCTAGCTGTAATGTATGGCCTATAATAGAGTAGGGCTTCGCTTCTTTTGACTCAGGGGGAATATTTATGGGTATAATTAACCAATGATAAATGTTTTTACAGAATGGGATCCCCTTAAAGAAGTTGTGGTCGGTAATATTGGTCAATGGACTGATATTCATCCAGATTTTAGTTTTCGCCTTTATTATCAAGATAATTTAAAGAATGTCTTTCTTGAGAAGTCGATTAAGCTGCAACAGCGAGTTATTCATCAACGTCAAGATGACTTAGATCAAATGGCCCTTACTCTAGAGGGCCAAGGCATCAAGGTTTATAGGCCTGAGCCATTAGAACGCTTAATGCCCTTTGAAACCCCGGTGTTTAAGGAGTGGCCTTCTCCCTGCCATAATCCTAGGGATCAATTTCTTATTCTGGGCGATGAGATTATTGAGACGAGTTGTCAGTGGCGTAAAAGATATTTTGAAAATGACCTTCTTAGGCCTGTGCTCCTAAAACAATTCCAGGAAGGCGCTCATTGGGTAGCTTCTCCTAGACCTCTAATGAATGAAAAATCTTTTGATTTAATTCATCTAAAAACTCATGGCGAATTACCTGAAGGTTGGCAAGAAGATGAGAGTGCGCTCGAAATCATGTTTGATGGAGCTCAATGCCTTAAGTTTGGTAAAGATATAGTCATGAATGTGAGAACTAAGAATCATCAGCTTGGTTTTGAATGGCTGAAGCGCCATTTAAAAGGACGCTTTCGTTTACATCAGGTTGATCTCACGGATAATCACCTTGATGGCATGATAATGCCTCTTGCTCCTGGAAAGCTTCTCATTAACTCTGGGTCTATGCCGCAAAAGCTTGACCTGTTACCTGACTTTCTTAAAAAATGGGATATTATCGAAACCCCGGATGTGAGCCCAGAGAAGAAACAAAAAGGTACCGTTTCTTTGGCCAGTCAGCATATTAATATTAACGTGCTTCCTCTTAGTCCTAAGAAGACTCTCATTTTTGATGATGTCGATGGTTTGAGCAATAAGCTTTATGACCTCTTAGACCACCATGGAATCGAGCCTGTACCCATTCGAATGCGCCACTGCCGTCTATTTGATGGTGGAGTCCACTGTGCCTCTCTTTGCTTAAACAGAGAAGGTGAGCTTGAGGATTACAGCTAATCTTTCTTATATTGGTTTAAAAAATCAGCTTTGAACTCTCTATAACGATCTTCTAATATTGCTTCACGTGCCCTTTCGGCCATCGTTTTATAAAAAGCAATATTGTGTTCAGTCGCTAAAATTTGACCCAGAATTTCATTGGAGTCAAAAAGGTGCTTTATATAGGCGCGGGTGAAGTTCCGATTGGCATAGCAATCGACATTTGGGTCGATGGGAAAAAAGTCTCGACGATAATTTCTATGGCGAATACGAATCTTGCCACGAAAGGTAAAGAGAGTTCCACCTCTCGCAAATTTAGTCGGAATGATGCAATCACTCATGTCCACACCATTTTCCCAAATCATAAGGAGGTCTTCCGGATTACCAACACCCATGACATAGCGTGGTTTGTCTTTGGGCATTTTTGGGGCAGTGTACTTTACAATTTTTTCCATGAGCTCAGGACCTTCACCAACAGAGACGCCTCCTATGGCGTAACCAGGTAGGTCACGGTCGACAAGCTCTTTAAGGCATTCGTCCCTATAGTCATCGTAGGTCGAGCCTTGAATAATTCCAAAAAGGGCCTGCTTTTCGTTATGCCAAGAAGCAATACAACGATCAAGCCAGCGATGGGTGCGGTCAATAGAGGTCTTCGTATATTTCCTATCGGCAGGGTAGGGAATACATTCATCGAAGGCCATCATGATGTCACTGCCCAAGTTTTGTTGAATTTCTAAACTAGTCTCAGGACTTAAAAGTATTTTCTGACCTTTTTGATCCTTAAACTCTGCACCTTCCTCTTTTATACTTTTTCCTTGTAGAGAAAAAACTTGAAAGCCTCCAGAGTCCGTAAGGATTGGGCGATTCCAAGACATAAATTTATGGAGACCACCTGCTTTTTTTACAAGTTCTGAACCAGGGCTAAGGTGAAGGTGGTAGGTGTTAGATAAAAGAATTGGAATATTCATTTGCTCTAAATATGTAGGCTGTAATGCCTTAATAGCGCCATGAGTTCCAACTGGCATAAAAACTGGAGTAGGGATAACACCATGTGGAGTTATGATTTCCCCTGCACGTGCACCTGTATGTTTATCAACATGAACTACTTTAAACTTAAAGTGTTCTTTCACTCTGTCTTGAATTCTCGTCATATTAGTACCTAACTATTTGTTTAGATTAAAAAACGTTTGGTCTCTCTTATATAGTGCTTGCTGAATACGATTTAGACTAAGACGTAAGTCACCAAGTTTTTCGTCTTTATTTTTACTTTTTAACTTAAGCAAAGTCTTGTCAAGTTCTTCAAAATTATCAAGAAGTAACTGTTGAAATTCATTGCTTTCGGTCTTTATTCCTTGAGCACTTAGAAAAACATAAAGATCACTTATAATTTTTGATTCAGCATTATTAATTTTTTTACCATTAATAATATTATTAAAAATATCTAAAGATGCCATTGATCTTACATAGGGGTCAGATGATTTGGCGGCGTTATTGATAACTTTAGAGTATTGACCATTAAACGTGGTGGAATGATAGAATATCTTTCTCATAACCGATTCGTTAAAACTTGTGTTTTTGTTACCGAAATTAAATTCAAGAATACTTAGACTTTCAGACCCTGCACGTAAAATAAATCGATTGGCGTTGGCACTATTGTTGCCCATAACAACCATACTCTCTTTTGAACCCTGGACGAGATTAACTAGAGTAATGGTCTTTGTGCTTAATTTGTTTAAGAGAAGAGTTTGTAATTCGTAGTAGGGGCTTAGTACTATGCCTAATGATTTAACAACTCTAAATGGCTCTTTAACATCAAGACCAACAATGTGAAAAAGAACTTCCATCAGTTGGCGGTTGTCTACTAAGAGTTTACCACTTTTATCATTGATAGATCCATAAAGGTCAGGGAATGTGTAGGAAAGAAAAGGATCTTTCGTTAAAAAATTTTTAATTTCTGTAATGGAAAGAATATTCTCCCAAAGTAAAATCTCTGTTGTTTTAGCTTTATAAAGATCGGCCACAATCAACTTTGGCTTTTTGATATTTTTATCAACATGAATTGTCGGTATATAGAGGTTCTTTGTATTTATATACGCCTTCGCTTTAATATTCAGGGCGATACTTTGTATGGGGACTTCTTTATCTTTAAAGCTTGCTTTATTGGTGGGGTACTTTTCCACGTTCATGGCGATGGGAGGAGTACCTTTTAAAAAAGCAGGATAGATTTTGCAATTAACTGCGGCAATCGTAAGAAGAGGGAGAATGACTAAGCTTAAGAGTGCTGTCAAAGTCGCCGACCTTGTTTGATAGAGGGTAAAAGTGGTCATCTCTTTAAAACTTCTTTTTCTAAAAATGACAGGTAGGTCAAAGATCAGAAATGGCCATAATAAGATACTAAATATTGCCCTAACTGGTGCGAGTAAGCGTGATAGAAGGAGGCTTCCATCATTCTTTAGTCCAACCAAAAATTGACCAAGTCCAATACCTAAAATTAATTGAAAAAGAACTTCATAGGCCAAAAAGAAGAGAAGGTATTTAAAGTTTACTGGCGAAGTGACTTCTGTTCGAAATATATCGTAATAGGTTTTTACTTCAGGAATAAAGATCAGCTTCTGTGGCAACTCTGTTGGTATTTTAGAAAGATAGGGTTTTGCCATTTTAAAAACTTGATCGCCATACTTATTGGCATCTAGTCCTGCTTCCTCTTTAATAATCGGGAGAGCAAAGTTAAATAGGGCAAGAAAAATAATAATGTTATAAAAAACACCTATTAGGCGGGCGAGTGGGCCGGCCGCAGGTGCCTTGATCTTCTTCATTTTGCCCTTGGCCAAGTTGGGGGCACCGTAGCCTTTGGAGATTTTTTTTCTAGATTTTTCTTTCTTATTAATGAGGTCTCGAAAGTTGGAGATAAAGGTTTTCTCTTTTGCACCGGTAACTTCATTTCCATCTTCATCAATATAAACAATTTCTTCTACGATCTCATATTCTTCTTTACCATCATCTGTTTCTACTTTTTTAAGGGAACTATTGGAGGCAATGCTGTCTTGAGTAACTTGCTCATCTTCTGAAATGGTACCGGCATGAGTTTCCTCTTCCATACCACCTTCGATTGTTCCAGCATTGTCTTCAAGATCGTTAAGGTCGGCAGACCCTTCAATTTCTCTTTCGTCTTCATCCTTTCGAATA
>JAFMBV010000039.1 GCA_017858255.1 Bacteriovoracaceae bacterium | reverse complement strand
AAGATGCTGTAACGCTAACCCGATGGAGTTTATTTGTTGCTTCGACATATTTTTTAAGCCAACCGATGCCAGGACTCATATTTGTGGTCATATGACAGGATTGATAGTTGGAGTCATCGTTAGAATAATGCTCTAAAAGCTTTAAGTAGCCTGGGTGAAGTGTGGGTTCACCTCCGGAGAAACTAAAATGAAACGAGTTGAAATTATTCTCTCTGGCCTGCCTCTTAATCTCATCCATTGTTTTAATCAGAATTTCCAAAGGGCGATGATCTTTTTCATCACTACGAGCATAGGGCCAACAGTAACTACAATTGTAATTACAGAAACGACCGAGAAGCCAAGAAACATTAAATATATCGCGGTATAATAAGGTCCTTTGACCTAAACTTACGATATCTTCAAAGGGGATATCGGAAAATTTATATTGGGACCATTTAAGATCAGACA
This sequence comes from Bacteriovoracaceae bacterium, assembly GCA_017858255.1. Taxonomy (GTDB): domain Bacteria; phylum Bdellovibrionota; class Bacteriovoracia; order Bacteriovoracales; family Bacteriovoracaceae. The sequence continues at coordinate 30,357 of JAFMBV010000039.1, read as the reverse complement.
TAATCCTCTCTCATAATTTCGGCCATTTCAGGAAAGACTTCTTCAAAGCTAGTTCCACGTATTTTATCTAGAAGCTGCACATATTCTCTAAACTCTGGCAATCTACGACTCCAGTCTTCAGAGTCCATAAAATCAACCATGCCCTTTAGACGCTTGATTCCATAGGGCGCACTTAAAAATTCTTCTTTGGTATAGCTGTCACCGCCACTTACTGCGATTGTTTCCTCAAGCCATTGATAGAACTCTTCGTATTTGGCCCTGATCTTCCTTTTAAAACTGGCAGGGAAAACTTTTACATTTAAGTGTGGTGGGTGGTAGACGAAGTGATAGTTGATCATCCCTGCACCAAGAGGCCAGATATTTATTTTTTTGAAATTCATTTCCCACTTCCACTTAATAAAGTCGGGAAGGTAGTACATGTTAAACATCTGAACCGCACAGGCGATAGTGACTTCAACATTCTCCTCAGTATTATCTAACTTGTGAAACATTTCTTTCATATGAGACCACTTACTAGGATGGCGAATGTAGTCGTTCATCTCTTCGATAGAGTCAATAGAGTAATGAAACCTAACGGATTTGAACTCTTTCCATAGTCTAAATAGGCGGTCTGGAAGTTCAACGCCATTAGAATTATAGCGAAGCTGTATTTTATCGGCATGGCCCATCTCAATACATTTTTCTAGGAGTAAGTAGTGATGCTCAATTATTGTGGCCTCGCCACCAGCAAAATAGAGCTGCTTGATATGGGGGATTTGTAGATAGAGTTCGTCCCAGAACTTCTCATTATTGATGTGCCAATTATAGGTAGCGCCATCAACCTGTCCTTTATTATCCCATTGCATGCTTTCTTTAAGAGTTTCGTTCTCAATTTGAGGGTGCAGTTTATTCCAATCATCAACCCAGAGTGAACTGTCGTGAGGTGAGCACATGGCACATTTTAGATTGCATTTTGTGCCTAGGCGAAGATCTATGTAATAAACTTTTTGAGGGATGGAACCGTCCTCTTTGGTTTCGTTAACCAGGCCTTGGATGTCGATTCTATTGTTCCAGAACTCTGTTTCCCACTGACGCTTACTCCTGTGACCAGAAGATTCTTCTTTAAAGCATTTGACACAACTTGGAGGTATACGATCATTAAGCATATCTTTTCGAATATTCCTCATATAGGAATTATTCCACGCTTCAGATAATGACGTATGGTTAAAGTTTGCTGGTTTTCCGTCATCATTCTTAAGTATGCCAACCTCACCACCGTGGACTTTGTCATTTGTGGCGCCAACGGAGCTTGCATTAGCTGTACAGCAAACGCGCATGTGTCCATTAGGTCTGGTGCTTAAATGAATCCAGGGGAGAGCACAAAAGGTAGAACAATCTGAAATATTTTTTTTCATTTGTATTGGTCCTTAAATTGGTCAAATAAGTTGCCACAAGTTTTAGCACAGACTTTAAGTTTTCCCTCTGATAGAGAACTACAGCTCCAGGATTTTTTGATTTCTGAAAACACGGGTCCGGTGGCAATTTCTTCTAGTTTTGTATTTATTGCGTTGATGGCGTCTTTGCCACCATGCTTATTTAATATTTTCCATATGGGGCCAGTCTCTTTTGGCATGTACCATAGGTAAAGTTGATTAGCAGTCCAACAACAAGGGAAGGCCAGACCTTCAGCGGAAATGTAGAGGCTACCTTCTTTTACAACCTTACAATTTACAGGCGTTTCATCGAGGTACGTCTCCATACTTCCAAACTGTTCGATGATTTTTTGTTCCTTGAGCAAACTTTTATTCTGATATTCTTCAACAGATGGCTTTTCAATAATATAGTCAAGGTCACCATTTGGCTTGAACACTTTTTGATTATCGTTTGTCTTAATTTTAGTATTTGAAAAAAAGCGACCTGTTTTTTTGAGAGTAAATTTCTCAAAGCCTAGTTCTTCACTTAGTTTTCTTGCTTGATCAACTTGATGCTCATTATGCTTGAAAACAAGAAACTCCCATTGAGCTCTTCCTCCGGCCGCGATAAAAGCCGATGCGTTTTCAATGATTTTGTTGAAGTCAGTATTGCGGCGATAAATATGGTTGGTATCCTGAAGACCATCAATGCCAAATTTGATCGCACCTTTGGGAGCAAAAGCTTTTCCTAATCGGGTCCACCAGTCAGTGGATCGAGCAGATCCGTTTGTGTTCATACCTAATGAAATTTGTGGATTAAATTCTCTTAAATACTCAAAGACTTCTAGCGTATCTTTTGCAACAACTGGATCTCCAAAGTTCCCACACATATAAAGTCTTTTAAACTGTCCTAAAGTGTCTTCGGGAAGTATTTTTTTTATATCTTCCAAAGTTAATTCTGCACCAGGAAGGTGAGGGTTCTCTGCACCACCAAGCTTGTTTCTACCGCATTGTGGGCAACTAGCATTGCATCTATCTGTTATTTCAAGATGAATGGTATGAGGGTTAATTTCACTATAAAACGTGGTCACGCTGTGGATCCCTAAACCAAGATATACTTGGGGTTTTTCCTATGACTTTGGAGCAAAAAATAAAATTGCAACGATTCAACAAATAGTAACATTCTCGCCAATTTTTTGTCACTTTTTAGTCTTACGAATAATGCCGTGCGCGTTTCTCAGGGATAGAATTGCTCCCCTTTTCTCCCTAAGTTACAATAGGCTCCAACCTATCGTTAGGATTAAGACAAATGGTTTCTGATACCTATTGCCCAATACCATGGATTTTTCAAGGAGTTCGCTCCAATGGAGACATCCGTGTATGTTGCCAGGCCAATATTTCTGAAGGAAAGGGACTCATTCTTAAAGAAGATGGAAGTTCTTTCAATGCAAGTCGTGACCTATTGGTAGAGGCCAGAAACGCTAAAATGATTAAAGACCTTAGAGCGTCTATGGTTAAAGGCGAATGGTCTCCTGTATGCGTGCGATGTGAGCAGGAAGAGAAAGCGGGACTGAGGTCGCGTCGAGATTATGAAAATGAGCAATGGCATCTTGAAGAAAACCTTATTCAAAAACACACAGACTCAGACGGGTTTATTGATACGGCAATTTTTCCAGTTGAATATTATGATTTGAGATTTGGGAATCTTTGTAACCTTGCCTGCCGAATGTGTGGCCCTACTGATAGTTCTGCTTGGTATAAAGACTATGTTGCCTTAACCGGACAGGAGTTCTTCCATGATAGTTCAGGAAAGGTACCTCTTACTAAGAAAGATAATCGTTGGATATCTGGTAGTGAGTACGACTGGCATTCTGAGGATCACTTTTGGAATGAGATTTCAAAAAGCTTTAGTGGCATTAAGCATATTTACATGGCGGGTGGAGAACCACTTCTTATTGAAAGACACTATGAGTTTCTACAAAAGTGTATTGATGAGAATATCGCAAAAAATATTATTCTAGAATACAACACCAACCTTACTGTTTTACCTGATAGGGTTTTGAAACAGTGGGAATCCTTTAAGCAGGTTCGTGTTGGGGCCAGTATTGATGGGTATGGTAGCGTTATTGAGTACCAACGTTATCCCATTAAGTGGACAAATGTTTTAGAAAATTTAAAAAAGTTAAACAATCAGCCAGAGAATATTCTTGGATGGCTGGCCTATACAGTAACGGTCTATAATGTTTTTCATATAACGGACTTTATTGAATGGAAGATTACAAATGCTGAGCTTTCTAATATTAACCGTACAAAGAGAAGGTCGGTCATTACCCATCATGTAGCTCATAACCCGAAGCATCTAAACATAAGAGTTTTACCAGAGCATTTAAAAGGCGAACTGACTGCAAAATTTGATAATTACTCTAAAAATGTTCTTCAGCGATCGTTACCAGATCACGTTAAAGATGAGGTTATTAGGATTTTAAAGAGTGTGACAAAATATATGAATCAAGAAGATTATCACCGTGAATTTTGGCCACAGTTTGTTAGGTATACTTCATCCTTAGATAAGCTTCGTGACCAATCTTTAACTCAGGTTTGTCCTGAGTTTATTCCTTTCTTTAAGGAGTAATGTTGATCTTTTCATTTAAAAATATTGATCTTTTAAAAAAATATGAAGTTGTCTTTCTAACTTATGATGAACCAGAGAAAGAAGAGCGATGGCACCGTATTCAAAAGTTGTTACCTAAGGCCCATTGGGTTGATGGAATAAAAGGCTTTGATAAGGCCCATAGAGAGTGCGCTAAAAGAGTGACAACAGAGAGAGTTATCATCATTGATGGAGATAATTCTTTTATCACGCCTAGACCCAGTCTTGTTGTGCCAAAGAAGTTGGTAAAGAATGACTTTGTGCTTTCTTACTCTTCTCGTAATAGTATAAATGGTCTTACCTATGGAAATGGCGGCATTAAATGCTGGCCCAGAAAAACTCTGCTTGAAATACAAGGGCATGAACTTAGCGATGAAGCAGACTCTGTAGATTTCTGTTATTCAACACCTTATTATCAGATATCTGAAGCTCCAACTGAATCAATTGTTCATATCACACCCTTTCAGGCCTTTAGAGCGGGCTTTCGTGAAGGCCTTAAGATGAGTCTCATAAATGGCCATGCTATTCCAACAGAGAGGGCCGAGGATCTTAAGCTTGATTACTTGGTTCCCTCAACAAATTTCTATCGTCTCAAAGTATGGTTAGAAGTGGGGCGTGATGTAATGAATGGCTCATGGGCCTTACTTGGTGCTCGTTGCGGCCTCTTTCACCTTTTACGAGAAGATAATTATCTCTTCCATATTCGTGACTATGATTGGTTTATGGAGCTTTGGAAAGACTTTGAAAATTTAAATAGTGAGCAGGTAGAAGAAAAATCTCGCTTTTATGCTTCAGGCTTAGCTCCATTTTTTAAAGAAGAACTCAAAGAGTTAACTATTGATCAGTCTCTCGAATTTAAAAAAACGCTAATTAATCCTAAGAGAGAAGGGTTGATTGGATTGGCCGCAATTAAATATTAGGTCTTTATCATATTTGTGAAGAGTGACTTATCTCCATCTATTCGATAATTCCAGTCTATTAGTTTTTGCCATAACTTTTCTTGTATTTGAGGGACTGGTTCTTTAAGAATTTTTAAAGACTCCACTATCAGCAGATGAATGTCTTCTTTAAGCTTATCAGGTGCTTGTGTGAAGCTAGAGCTTTCTTGGTATTTAAGGAGCCTTTCATAGGCACTCTCTTTTGATTCCTTGGACAAAGCAATTGTCGCAAGCTCTGTCGGGTAATCCACCCGACTAAAAGTTAGGCGATAAGGCTTAAGCTTTAAAATGTAATTAATAAACTCTGGAATGAATATTATATTCATTGCTTGAAGCGAAATATGGAAAAAAATATCAGCTCCCAATAATTGAAGTTTCTCTAGGTTCTTTTCAAAGAGGGCAGTATCAAGACCTTTTCTAATATATTCATTTACAGGAGGCGGGCCATCTATACTTATGGCCGTTGCCATTCTTTTCCATCCCTTCAATAAGTCACTTGTGTAAAAGGGATGGTTTACAATAGATAAGTTTGTCATCCATCTAAGCCAAACTTTTTCTTTATATGGTTGTAAAGCTTTTAAAAGGTCGAGTACTTGAGGCTCGAAAAGAGGCTCTCCTCCATGAATTTTAATAAACTCTAGACCACTGAAAAATGGACTTAATTCCTGAACTAATTCTTCAGAAGATTTATAGGCCTTAATAAGTCCAGTGTTGGCTTCATTGGGGTAGAGCTGCCATTCTTTATCTTTCTTGGCCCATGATGAGGAAACTTCAGGGGTGCACATTCGACATGTAAAATTACACGCATTGGATGGTCTAATCTCAAGGCCAATCATCTCTTTTACAATTCCATCTTTATATTCATTTCTGATTTTTTCTTGATGTTGATTAGATAATTCCATATTACCTGGACTAAGCCTTTCAGATTGAAGACCTCTCTTCTCAAAATTCCAGCATTCTTGGCAGGCTGCCGGTTTTTCTCCTTTTAAGAAGTCCTTTCTTAAGCGAATCATCTCAGGAGAGTTCCAGAGTGACTCAAAGCTGTTATTTGATACATTTCCGAATCCATTGTGAATTTTACAACAGGGTGAGAAGTTTCCATTTGGAATTATGTTACCGGTAAGAAAGGGGCGTGGACAGAAATGCTCTATGGAGAGTCTCCTTAATTGTTTCGCTTTGTTTTAGTTCAACAATATTATCGAGTGATGTAAAGGTTTGACGCACCTAGTGTTTGCCACAATGAAGTAGGCCGTACTAGAGGGTTAGGGGCACTGAAGACCTTGTCCTCTTAGAATCTCTGATAATTTAATTAAAGGAAGTCCAATAATTGCATTTTGGTCAAAGCAATCAATTTCCTGAAAAAGGCTGATTCCAAGCTGCTCAATTTTGTATGAGCCCGCACAGTCGAGTGGGCTATCTTTTTCAACATACCTTTTGATTTCTTCAGGGTCTAAGGGGCGCATTTTGAGGGTAATGATTTCCACCCATGCCTCTTTAATGTTTGGTCCTAAAACACAAGTTGCTGTAACGAGCTGGTGAGTTTTACCTTGAAGCATGGAGAGTTGCTGGTTAGCACTCTCAATTGTATGAGGCTTTCCAAGTATTTTACCTTGAAATAATGACACTTGGTCGCCACCGATAACTATCGCATTGGGGTGTAAGTCAGCTACTGAGCGTGCCTTCTCAAAGGCCAAGGTTTGTGTAAGTTCTGTTGGATCAAGAATTTTGTCTTTATAAACTTCTTCATCGACCTGGGAAGGTACACAGTTAAAGGGAAGCCCTAACCTTTTTAAGAGGTCTCTTCTGTAAGGGGAGGTGCTTGCTAGAATCAATTCTTTCATAAAAAAGCCCTGTGGTTTAACCACAGGGCCCTCAGTCTTTAGGTTTAATTTTTAAGCATTCATATTACTAGTTAGGTCTTGTATGAGTTGTTGAGAGCGCTCTACAAATTGCTCTTTATCCTCATTTTTGAGACCTTCGCTAGAGATGGAAGCTAGGTCGCCCACATAATGAACAAGCTTCTCTACAAGTTGTTCATTACTACCTTTCTCATGAAGTTTTAATGCATTTTGGATTAAAGCATTACTAGGGTTGATCACCAACGTTTTCTTTACAGGAAAAGACGTTTCCCCTTGGCCCATACTTTGTGCCATTTTCTGAAAACGTTTCATTTGCTCATCAACTTTGTAATAAGCTGGAGTTTTTGCTCCTTTGATTTTTTGAACTTCAACTCCGAGAGCATCAGGGTCTTCTTCTTTCTTATCTCCAAGGAGTATCTTTTTGAAAAGGTCCTGAATCTTCATATCCTCTTCATTTGTATTTTCCGACTCCAAAAGGTTAGATAACTCAGAATCAATAGAGGAGAATTGAATTTTCTGTTCGCCTACTGCATGCATCTCAGCATGTTGCATAAAGTGTGGATCAATATACTCATCCATTTCTAAGGCAAATAAACCGACCTCTTTCAGCTGGTTCTTCACGGCATGATCTACCTTATCTTTTTCAAAATAAAGGACCTTGTCTCCAAGCTTCTCAACATATTCAGTAGGGATTCCCTCTTTGAATTCAGGAAGAGTAACAAATTTATCGTCAGAGTTTTTAAAGATAATCCGCTCTCTCATGGCCTCGTCAAACTTAGTGTCAGAAACACAGCCGTACTTAACGAATAGTCCAGAGTCACTCCAGATTCTCTCATATTTCTCTCTGTCCGTATTAAAGAGCTTCTTGAGTGATTCAGCCACTTTCTTAACAACATAGTTTGATATCTTCTTAACGTTTGGATCACCTTGAAGGCTTGAACGACTTACATTCAATGGAATATCTGTCGAATCAATTGTTCCCTTAAGTAGGCTTAAAAATTCAGGAACAATATTCTTAACGTTATCACTTACAAATACTTGTTTTGAATAAAGGCGTAGATTCTTTTCATTGAAAGGCATTTTTGGATTAACTTTAGGAAAGTAAAGAATCCCTTCAAGAGTAAATGGATGATCTACTTTTAAATGAAGCCAAAAGAGAGGCTCTTGATCCATTGGATAGAGCTTCTTGTAAAAATCTAAATAATCTTGGTCTTTAAGTTCTGTTGGATCTTTTTTCCAAAGTGGTTGAGTCTCATTGACGGTATAGTCTTTTGGACCTTCTTCCTCGCCTTTATCATTCTTTCTGATTTCACAGTCAATGACATCTATTTTGTAAGGCATGAAGTCACAATACTTTCTGAGAATATCGAGTGTCTTGAAGACTCCCAAGAACTCTTTACTTTCTTCATTGATATGAAGAGTTATAGCTGTACCGATTTCACTACGATCTGAAGCACTGAATGTATAATCTACATCACCTTCACAAGACCATTTTGTTGGTGTCGAGCCTTCTTTCCAAGATAATGTCTCGACTTCTACTCGGTCAGCAACCATAAAGGCAGAATAAAATCCAAGACCGAACTTTCCAATGATATCAGCTGATTCACCAGCGTCTTTCATCTTTTGAACAAATTCTTCTGCACCAGAGAAGGCAAGTTGAGCAATATACTTTTCAACTTCTTCCTCAGTCATTCCAACACCATTGTCAGAGATCGTGATGGTACCTTTTTCTTTATTAACGAGAACTTTTATTTCACCAGTAGGAATTTCAACATTTTCAGTTCTGCCAAGAGTCGCTCTTTTGGTGATAGCATCTGTTGAGTTACTTACGAGTTCCCTTAGGAAAATATCGTGTTCGCTGTAGAGCCATTTTTTTATAATGGGAAAGATATCTCCCGTTTGAACCGAAATGGTGCCTTTTCTATCTGTCATAAAAAATTCTCCTTTTTTCATGTTTAATTTTCTTTACGTACTTTTCGTGAATTACGTGTCATAAGATGGGGGCATAGGTGGCAGAGTCAACCCTAGGTTGTTAAATTTTGGTAGAAAAGATCACCTTTTTGTCTTTAGTTAACTTATTGAATACTCGTTATTAATGGAGTCATAGTGATTGATTTAGAAGAAGCTACAGAAGTTTTGATTATGACTACCGGCGGCACCATCGAGAAAAGTTACGATGAATTTGATGGCTCTCTCGCTAATAAAGAAAGTCAGATTAAGGATATGATCCTTCGTCGTTTAAGACTCCCGTATACAAAAATCAGTGTTTTTTCCTTGATGGGAAAAGATAGTCTACACATGACGGATTATGATCGTACTTTGATTCTGAAAACAATTGAGTCCCATCTCAGTAAAAATAAGCCGATTGTTGTTCTTCATGGCACAGATACCATGGCAAAGACGGCAAAGTTAGTTTACGAAAAGCTTCATCACTCCGGTACTTTAAACGCTCCAATTGTTTTTACTGGCGCCATGAAGCCTCTTGGCTTTGAGGATTCTGATAGTGTTCAAAACGTGACAGAGGCCCTCTTGGCCGCAAAAATATTAAGGCCCGGAGTATATATCTCCTTTCACAATCGTATTTTTGAATTACCTAATGTGAGAAAGAATAAGGAAAAAAGAACGTTTGAGTCTTTTTAAATAGGAGTTTTTATTTTGTTAAAAGAGGTTCTCTCATCAGCCTATTTATTTCTTAAAAAGAATCTTTCAGTATTCGTTCTGTTTTGGTTTATCCTGCTTTGTTTTGATTTAATTGCCTACTTCTCCCAAGTCTATTACGGCCGTACTGAAGAGACATCACACTATTTAGAGATGGCCTATCAAGTTTTCTTGGTTTTCTATAGTGTTTGTTTGTTTCACCGTATGAACTCATTAAAAGAATCAATAAGCCTTTCTATTTTTAAACTGATAGGGGAGTCTCTTTTATTAACTCCAGGTTTTATTTTACAAACTATTTTCTTTTTAATTGCTGCCGTCTTAGGAACGGTCTTACTAGTTATTCCCGGAATTTACGTAGTTTTTGCTTTTTATTTTTCTCCGATTTTGGCGGTCATTTATCCTGACTATCAAGGCAAGATCTTCTTTCTTTCGAGAGAATTATTTCTTTTGAAGTGGAAGGAAGGTGTGGTCATTATTCTTGTGACAACTCTTGTGCCTCTGATTCCAGATGGTATTGTTTGGTTGATGACGGGAGCGCTTAAGTCGCCAATGACTCCCTTCTTCGCCCCAATCGAAGGTGCTCTCTTTATTGGAAGTGAGCTAATAGCCTTCTGCTTTTTGTATCCGCTAGTTAAGGAACATCGCTTAGGTTTATCTAAGAAAGCAGCCTAGAAAAGTAGCCAAGAAAAGCAGCCAAGAAAAGCAATCTAGATAAGTAAGTCCTCATAAAAATACCCCTGCGATCCATCTTTTTCCAGAAGATGAACTTCAAGTACCCAACGACAGGAATTTGTAGTCTCCGTCCAATTCATTAAGGCGCCCCTATGATGGAGTGCATGCGGGAACTCACTAAGGCGATGACCTGCCATCTTCAAGTTAAAGATTAGGTTTCTCTCTTGAGCGAGGAGACAGGCCTGTTCATAGAGCTTTTCCCCAGATAGGCCCTGCTCCTTCCAGAGACTTTCAAGTTTATTAAAAATTTCTTGTGCAGGGTTAACAAAGCTTGGGTCACCTAGTTTGAATGTTTGACCGACGTCAGCTTCATGGCCCATGAAAACAGGGCCGATATCGATAAAGAATAAATGGTTTTTTTCTATTTTTATATTTGGGAGAGAGGGGTCTTTGAAGCTACAGATTGTATTTCTATCAAAACGTATTTTTATGGGGTGCCACCAGCGTTCCACTTCAGAAGATTCCGCCTTTAAAATTTGGAGTAGGTCTTCTTCAGCCATTCCTTCATCTACTTTTGAAGTGACTCTCTCTAGGAGTTCCCAGGCCTTTAGTCGGGCCTTTTCAAAGAGTGGTAAATCGAAGGAGGGGCCTGTAGTTTCCATAAAAAAAAGGCCTTCTCTAAGAGAAGGCCATATTTGCTTTTACTTTTATTTATTAATTATTGCTGTCATCAACTTCACTAGTTGTAGTGAAACGACTTTGGTCATCATCAAGAGATTTCATATAAGCTTCGACTTCTTTTGGCTCTAGTTTCTTGTCAGCAACAAGCTTATCTCTCAAACGAATGTCATATTTTTTTTCTTCTAGGGCACGAGCTAAACGCATAGGATCCTCTTCATTTTGTTCTAAGTTTCTATAATCTGGTCAGAAGTTAACACTTTATGACCCTAGATGTCTACAGGGTCGTTATTAATGATACGTCGGCGGTGTATCATCACCATCATCAGGCTCCTCTTCACTAGGCGGCTCTACGATGTGTAAGTGGCTGATTTTATTTTTGCTTTTACGTGATCGGCGATGGGAGCCGGCCTTAGGATCTCTAGGCCCTGCATTCTTTGTCCAAGGAAATAATGATTTTAGGTTTGGGTTACTGATAAAAACCATCCAAAGGAAGCCACTAATCATGGCACCAATCTGCGCCCAAGCAAAAAGGCCACCGGGGGTGAAAAAGCCATGATAAAGATTCATACCCACAAGAAGGATAACAAACCATTTTGCCTGAAGGGGAAAGAAGAAAAAGTACATTGTCCTTTCAGGGAAGAGAACGCCATAGGCGACACACATGGTTGATGCCATACCTGCAGGACCAGATAGGGGATAAAAAGCTAGTGACGTATTGGCAAAAAAGATTAGACCAATAAGTAAAAAGATAAAGGCAGCACCTAGAATCGTCGTTAGAAGAAAGTATACATAGCGGCGAGGTCCCCACATATTTTCTAGTTCTGAACCAATAAACCAAAAGATTAGGCCATCAAATAAGCACTCAAGAAAACCATGAGGAAGAAAGGCATAAGTAAGAACGGTCCAAATCTTTCCACTTAAAAGACCGCCGCTACTAAGGCCCATGATGTTGGCGAGAGAAATATCATACTTTCCTAGGATGGCGCTAAAAACAAATAGGGCGACAAAGGCAATGACGAGACCTTTGTTAATACGGCTCATGGCAGGAAGTTGCATTTAATGGTCTCCTTGGGCTTGGGAAACTTCTATTAGGACACCACCTGTACTTTTGGGGTGAATGAAGTTCACTAAGCAATTATGAGCACCTTTTACTGGTTCCTCATTGAGTAGAATATAACCTTTCTTCTTTAAATCGGCACACGTTTCTTTTACATCGTCGACACGAAAGCATAGGTGGTGAACACCGGGTCCTTTTTTGTCTAGGTATTTATGAATGGGACCGTTCTCTCCGTAGGGTTCTAAGAGTTCGATATTTGCTGTGTGATCGATTTTAGCAAACGCCGTGGTGACTCCTTGCTCTTTAACGACTTCTCTTTCTTCTGAAAAGGTAAAGCCAAGGTCTTCATAAGTTTTCTTTGCTACATCAATAGAATTAACAGCTATCGCTATATGATCAAGAACAGAGTCATTTAGATCAGGAATCATTTATTCTCCTTTAGGTTTTTAAGTGGTGAGATAATATGCAACCACTTGTGAAGGGCAAAGTATGTTTCTCTCGCATCTTCTTGGGCCCAAATATCTTTTTTAAAAAATTCACGATGTTTTTCAAGATCCATTTTAGCGTAAAGTTTTAGTGCGATACCCATCCTTTTACGTGATTCTTCATTCATTGTGTTATTCAGATTATCGGCTAAAAACTGAGGTGATTTTAAGTAGGTTAGACGTGCTTTTTCTTGAGCATTAAAGAGCGGCCTAGTGGCCTGGGCCTTAAGCGGGGAAAGTACCGATAGGAAAATTAAAAAAGTTGTGATCTGAAGCATTTTGGCATTATAGCTCCTTCTTAGTCTTCTTTTTAGACTGTGCGCGTTGATTGCGTTTAAAGGTTTGTTGGAGGGTCTTGAGCTTGTGAGCAGTCCGGATTGTTTGGGTCAAATGTCGGAACATCTGGAGCCTGTGGCGGTACACAAACACCAGCGGTACATTCCCCAAATGTTGGAACATTGTAACAACGCCTAGTACAAGTCTGCTGGCCTTGGGAATTAAATCCTGTCTTTACAATAAAGCAAGTAGAGATATTTTCCTTACGACAAAACTCTTTGGTCACACACTGTTGTCCTGGAGATTTAGAGCAAAAATTATCTTCTCCAGGGTTGTGAATTCCACAGGTACTACTCGCACTTGAGCAGCAAAGAGAAGAACACTGAAAGTCGGAGGCGCATGATTCACCTGTATTTAAGTTTCCTTCACCTGGTTGATCTTCTAGGCATTGAGAGACTAATGTTTTTGACCAGCACCTCTCATTGAAACAACACTCATTAGAACCACAAGCATTCGAGTTCGAACATTTCTTTAAAGCACTGTAGCGCACTTCATTGCCCTCAAAATCTGTTTGGGAGGCACGGGTTAATTGGAGCTTAATGTCTTTTGAAGCATTTAGAGTTTTTACTTCTCCGGTATCAATATCTGTGTAAACGAGATCAATTGTAGCTGAGATATTACAGCTTGAAATACCTTCATTTGTAAAATCGTCATAATTTGAAACTCTTAAATTACAGCCATCCACAAACTCAGAATCCCCTGCAGAAACAAGGCTTCTTATAGAACGAACTGCACTTAACTGATCAGTTAAATCAGTAAAGCCAATATACTCTAAATTTGGTTTAAGGTTGATCTTGCCTGATCGAGGAAATAGAAAAGACTTCTGGCCACCCTGAGATTTTCCATTGGGGTCACCAACAGTGTTTATAGGAGAGTTATTTAGGGCCGCTTGGAACAGGCCGCTCGGCTCAGTACCATTGGCACTCATATCACTAAAGACTGCCTCGCCCGAGATTTCCCAGAATGAACGGTTGAGAGCACGATAAGGACCAAGATAGGTATAAGTATTATTATAGGCCGTATCTCCATAAGCGACTTTAGTCGTTGATGAGGAGGAGGTTGTACTCTGTAAAACATTTTCAACAGAGCTACGGTGGTCAACATCAGGTAAGCACTTCTTTATAAGTTCTGTTTGAGTTTGGTTGGCATAACCTGTGTTAGAAATATCAATCTGAGGCTCGCTGGGATTAATGGCCGTAAGACTAGCGTTATCAAGATAATAGAGACCAGAGTCTTTGACTTTTGCATAAGCATAAAGACATGTTTCTCCAGCACTGTCACACTTGTCATTGGTTGAGCTAATGGTAAAAGTCGGGTCGTCTTCAAGGCGCAGGCCTCGGCAAAATAGCCCAGAGTCTCTCACATCATTAGTGGGCTCTGTTGAATCGTCACCATTGGAAAATTCAGTACCATCATCATTTGTATCGTAATCGTTGTAATCATAAAGGTCATATAAAAGACGCATATCCTGAAATGGCTGGTCTTCAAGATCGAGGATGAGAACCTCAACATCTGTTTGAGGAATAATTCCTGGGGCACGTCCAACTGTAGCTGGAATAACAATCTCTTCTCTTTCACGGCCAAAACGAAAGCGTACTGAAATAAGTTTGTCATTAAGACCTGAGATATTGAGTCCAGATAAATATAAAAAGCCTTTGTAGTTTTTTGGAATGGTTACTTTGGTTTTGTAGGTTCCGCTAAAGGGATCAATAATATGGCGTAGCTCAGAGCGACCGTTAACAAGGATCTCATCTGTGATCGTTCCAACACTTCCATCGCCAGGACCAGCATTATTACCAGAATTATCACTTCCGCCCGAAGCTTGTTGATCGTCTGCGGTAGTCCCTGAATTACTTTTTCGTTTTGAGCTCAGTCCACCACCATCACCCACACAAGAAGTGAATAAGAACATACCCAGTATGAAAAGCTTAGAAATTGAATGGAGAGAGCAATAATTTTTCATAATCTTCACTTACTTATCGGACGTAGTGTTTAAAACTTTTCAATTTCCTTTTAATTTTAAGCGCTTGTATGAAAGACAGTGGGGTAAATTGGTAGGTTTTCAAGTGAATGCAATAAAATCAGGCACTTAGGGCGGGTTCGGTGAAATACAGGGAAACGCAAAGTAACTTTTGGTCGCCTCAATTGCAGGGCATCTCTAAGGTTTATTAAAGCTTCCTTCTTAAATAGGCTCAAGAGCAGAAAATTCGTTAAGAAAAACTGATGTTAAGTTAATGAATTTCTTATTGATATATATGTCTAAACTAAAATTTAAGGCCTTACTATATCAAATGGAAAACATAAGATATTAATCATAATAATAGTTACTTTAGAACATAATTTCTTAATGATAGAGGGAGTATGGCCAAAAATATAATTTCAAAACCAAAAGGGATTGATCTGTGGAGGCTTTTGTTAAAGCCAGAGAAAAACTTTTTTATCGTCAGTTTTACTTATGCATGCGCTATTTCTTTATTATCCTTAGGGATTCCTATTTCAGTCCAGGCCTTAGTTAACACCGTAACCTTTGCGGTACTTAAGCAACCCTTGATTGTCGTGAGTGTTTTACTCTTAGCATTGTTGGTTTTTTCGGGGGCTTTACGCGGGCTTCAGGATATTGCCATTGAATATTTTCAAAGGCACTTTTACGCCCGCTCTACTTTTGAAGTTGCCCATCACCTTCTTAATGCAAAAGAAAGTGGTTTAAAAACTGTTTATCGCGCAGATTTAGTAAATAGATATTTTGATATTATGACGGTTCAAAAAGGGGCGGCAAAGCTAATGGTTGGAGGCTTTTCCCTTATCCTTCAAACTGTTGTGGGCATGCTGCTTTTAGCCTTTTATCATCCTTACTTTTTGGCATTCGATATTGTCCTCGTTCTTTTACTAAGTTTGGTTTGGATTCTTTATGGGAAAGGAGCGCTGGATAGTGCGATTTATGAATCAAAGGCAAAATACAAAGTTGGTTCATGGTTAGAACAATTAGCTAACTTTAATAAAATGTTTAAAAGTAAAAAAGGTCGTGAGGCCGCAGAGGAGCAAACAGAAAAGTTCGTCGTTAACTACCTTGAGAAAAGAAAATTTCATTTTAATTTCTTGTTTAAACAAATCCTCTTTCTTCTTGGGATTTATGCCTTTCTCAGTGCTCTCATTTTAGGGCTAGGTGGCTTTCTTGTAATGGAGGGACAACTTACTCTAGGCCAACTTGTTGCAGCTGAAATTGTTGTGGCCGTTATTCTCTCTGGTTTCGCAAAATCTGGAGACTATTTAGAGTCTTTTTATGACCTTCATGCTGCCTTGGATAAAATCGCCGACTTTATTGTCATTGAAAAAGAAACGCTTAGTGGTGTTACCGAACTTAGCTCAGGAAATCGAGACCTCGTATTCGAAAATGTGACCTATTCTCGCAGTCAAAAGAAATACACATTTGATGCCTCTTTTGAAATGGGTAAGGCTTATCTTCTCAGGGAAGACTCGGACTCCACTCAAAGAGTTTTTCTTGGCCTTGTTCACAACGACTTTAAACCTGAAAGGGGACACATCTTTCTAGGTCCAAATGATCTCGAAGGAATTTCTTCTGACGTTTTAAGAGATGAGGTCTATGTCATAGATGAGGCAATGCTAATCGAGGGTACCTTAGAAGAGAATTTAATATGGGGTCTCGAAAACATTTCTGAAGCACAACTAAATGAAGTCCTAGACAGTGTAGATTTGAGTGAACTTGTTCAAACCTTTGAGCATGGCAAAGATACCTTGCTCTGGCCTAATTCCTCTCTATTGTGCTGGGGAGAAGTTATACGCTTAGAAATGGCTCGGGCACTTTTAAGAAAACCTACTTGGGTGGTAATTTCCTCTCTATTTCAACAGATGCCTCTGAAACTTCAGAATGCAGTTATCAAAGAATTCAAAACGAGGGGAATTGGAGTGATCATTTGGTCTGCTGGTTATGGAGATAAGCCTGAAGGCTTTGAAAAAGAACTATTTTTTGAAAGAGATGACGCTAGCAAAGGAGGCCAGTAATGAGCACTGGTCATAATGATGAACTCAAGAAATACGCTTGCATAGAAGCTACTAAAGTACCGCCCTGGCAAAGATCATTCGCTAGACTTTTAATGGCGATTTTTATTTTTCTTTTGTTGAGCCTCACAATCACACCATGGCAGCAAAATAGTACTGGTGCAGGTAAAATCACGGCAATTGATCCAAATGATAGGGTTCAATATGTGAATGCGCCTGTTAGTGGTCGGGTTAATAGATGGTTTGTTAAAGATGGCGCTGAGATAAAAATCGGTGATCCGATCGTTGAAATTGTTGATAATGATCCAAACTTTGTTGAGCGCCTCAAAATTGAAAGGGATTCTGCCCTTCAGAAATTTGAAGTCTCAAAGCTTGCTAGTGAAACTGCAGAGATGAATTACCGTCGTCAGAACGACCTCTTTAAACAAGGACTCAGCTCTCGAGTTAAATATGAAAAGGCTAAGATAACTTACAAAAAGTTATTATCTGATGAAGCTTCAGCTGCGGGATCACTTGCCAAGGCCGAGGTGAAGTTTTCTCGTCAGCAACGTCAGCTCATCACGGCGGAGAGAAATGGGACAGTTTTAAGTACCCTTAGTGGTGGTGGTTCTGTCTTTGTTAATAACGGAGATGCGATTGCTGTTTTTGTGCCTGAAAATTTAAAACCAGCCGCTGAAATCTTTGTAGATGGTAATGACCTTCCCTTGGTAAGGCCTGGTCGCCATGTGCGCTTACAGTTTGAAGGGTGGCCTGCTGTTCAATTTAGTGGTTGGCCTTCTGTTGCTGTAGGAACCTTTGGAGGAATTGTTCATAGTGTTGATCCTTCCGTAAATAAAAAAGGTAAGTTTAGAGTTCTGGTTGTTCCTGAAACTGATACCAACTGGCCAGATTCACTTTTTCTGAGGCAGGGAACTCGAGTGGTTGGTTGGATTTTATTAGATACTGTAAGGTTGGGTTATGAGTTATGGCGAATTTTTAATGGATTTCCGCCTTCAATGCCTGAAACAAATAATCCACTTGATCCACATAAAAGTAGAAAAATGAAGAAGAAAAACAAAGACTAAATACTATGAAAAGAATTCTTTATTTTATATTTCTCTTACTCATTCTTGATGTTCAATCAAGTACTGAACCATTAACTTTAGATGTTGTGTTAAAGCAAACACGAGAGCAAGCGCCTAAAGTGCTGGCCTCCTTAGAGAAGGTCACGAGTGCGAGAGAAAAGGTTAGAGCTGCAGAAGGAGCCTTTGATGCTAACCTCGGACTTGATTACGACCGCCGAGAAGGAGGGAAGTATCCTGGAGAAGTTTACAAAGGGAAAATAGAGAAGCCTCTTCAAGCTTTCGGTGCAAAGGTTTTTGGTGGCTATAGAAAGTCTGATGGAACATTTCCTGTCTACGAAGGAAAAAGAGTTACCTTAGATGAAGGAGAGGTCATGGCTGGACTCTCTTTTAATCTTTTAAGAAACTTCAATATCGATGAGAAACGGCTAAAACTAGGGTTGAGTGAATTCGGCCTTGAAAAAAGTGAATGGCAAAATAAAGAGACTTTAATGAAGCTTCAAAAAGAAGGAAGTCTTGCCTATTGGAGCTGGGTTGCCTCCGGACATATGCTTAAGGTGTCACAGGGACTCTTAAGCCTAGCTGAAAACCGTCAGGTAGCTTTTGAAAAACGAATTAAAAGGGGAGATCTTGCTGCTCTCTATGCAGTTGAAAATCGTCAATATATCGTCAAAAGGCGAACAAAAGTGCGTAAAAACCAGGCCGAATTTGAAATGGCCGCACTCTACCTATCTCTATATTGGCGTAATGATAAGGGCATTCCACAGATCGCTAATTTCAGTCAGCTACCTAACCTCGATTTAATGGAGAAGACGGACTTTAACGACAAAAAAATTAATATAAAAAATCTAATGTCAGCAAGCTTCACACTACAATCCTTAAACACAGAAGTTAAAGCTATCGAAAAGCAGTCTGAATTTTTTGAATCTCGATTTCTACCGGAAGTTGCAGTTAAATACGAAGTTGCAAGAGACAGAGGACAAGGCTCTTCAACTCTTATAGGCACAGAACATAAGGTTATGGTTGGTGTGAATATTCCTATAGAAAGAAATCTTTTAAAAGGAAACTCTGCGGCCAACCGGGCACAAAAAAGGATTCTTGAGCATCAGATCAGGCTTACTCAGGATAGCTTACGAGTAAAAATTAATCAGTTAAAAACAAAACTGAGTGCTGCAGTTGATATTATTCAAAATACGAAACAAGAGGTTTCCCTCGGAGAGCAACTTGAGAAGGGAGAAAAAAAGAAGTTTCGATCAGGAGCTAGCGATTATTTTGTCGTTAACCTAAGAGAGCAGGGTACTTTTGATGCCCGTTTAAAAAGAATAGAAGCTTTGTTTACCTATCAGGAAACCTTAGCGAAATATCGTGAACTTCTTATGGATTATAAGTTTTAGTAGCGAAGTATAAGGTGATAACCAAATTGCGTTTTTATTGGTCCAGAAGCTTCCCCTTCCTTCAAATTTTCAACGGCATCTTCAAAGGGCTTTACCATCATGCCTTTTGAGAACTCACCTAAATCACCACCGTCTTTAGAAGAAGGGCAGTGTGAGTAGTCTTGAGCCAGTTTTTCAAAAGGCACACCTTCAGCAAGTTTTTTGACGAGATCGTCAGCTTCAAATTTATGTTCTACAAGTATATGTTTGGCCCGCATTTTCTTCATAATATCCTCTATTGGACAACAAATCGTGAAAAGAAAATTTCTTTGATAAGGCTTTTACCAAAGTAATCATTAAGTCGGCGACGAATTCTCTCTTCGAGTAAAACTTTCCCCGCCACAGTGTTTAGTTCATCGGGGGCCATGTTACTGGAGATATCGATAATAGCGTCTTTTATAAATGCTTTTTGATCTTCAAAAACATCTACCGATTGTGATTTAAAGGGGACTAAGTGAATTTCCACATCTAGAAACCGCAGGCGAGAGCCCTGAGAGTTGAGGTTGACGATTAACTTATCGAGCTTAAAAACTTCAGGTGCTACAGCTGTTTCAGTATCTTTCTTTAAACTTTCAAACTCAACTTTGTCGGAGGGAAGTGGTCTTTGATACACCATTTCTGTATAGGTAAAAACGCCTAAAGCCGCTAAGCTTGCTAGGGTTAAAAGACCGATGAGGGCCGTATCTAAGGTTTTATTGCCAGTCATGTATTCATCATACAATAAAACCCCTGCTGTGGGCAGGGGTGAAATACTAGGTTAAAGCTGATTGTTTTAGTCTATTTTGACATCATCTAAAGAAATGAAACTATAGTCAGGTCTCTTTGAGTATTCTTTTATATAACGCTCAATGAGCTTAACAGAGTCACTTTTTAAGTCATGGAATAAGGCAACGCCGCCTTTCTTCTCGTCAGTTTCATTGATGTAGCCACGTAGGCATTTTCTTACTGACCAACCCTTTGACCAACATCCCCAATCCGCAGCTCTTTTAACTTTAAAAGCAGAGGCCTCAAGAGTTCCGCCAATATCCCATAGAAGTGGGCCATAGTAATTGGATCCATACTCAGTGCTATTGATTATAGAAGCTGCTCGTGACTGCCAAGAACCATAAGGAGCACGGAAGTACCATTTAGATGAGTTTGTCATATAAGGTGCAATTAACTTATGAGAATCAACAATTGCTTCTTTGATTTTCTTTGTTTTGAATAGGCCTTTAATATCGCCTATATCTTTGTGCTCCATTGAGTGGTTACCTACAATATGACCCTCTCTCACCATTCTTTCCAATAGACTCTTATTTCTCTGAACCTTAGAACCAAGAACGAAAAAGGTGGCCTGCACATTATAAAGTTTTAAGACATCGAGGATCTTGTCAGTTACTCCACGAGTAGGTCCATCATCAATCGTGATAGCGATTTCTTTTTTTCCAGTATGTAGATTTGTGATATTTCTAGGTTTGAGGTCTTTTGGGATAATTAAGCCACCGTCAAATATATCGGAATTGCCGCCGCTAAGACCGCCGTTGATTTGATCAAAATGATGGTCTAAGTGGTGATCAATCGAAGCATGAATTGAGACAACGCTTATAAGGAAAATAATAACTAAGATATTTTTCATGAACTCTCTCCAGAAGTTTTACCAGTGGTTTATCCCAGAGAAAGGGTGCTAATGACAAGGTAGGCCATAAACTTTACAACCCCTTGAATTTAGAAGCTGTAAAGTTTATCTAGCCAAAATCTTAAAACTTGAGAGGTGTATAGGGGAGCTCTAAGTCCTTTGCGACTTGTTCGTAGACAAGTCCACCTTTATAGATGTTGATACCTGGCTTAAAGACAGGATCAGTGGCAGCAGACTCTTCAACACCTAATTTAGCAATCATACGGGCATACTTAAGAGTAACGTTAGTGAGAGCGTAAGTAGAGGTTCTCGCAACTGCACCTGGCATATTTGCCACACAGTAGTGAATCACATTATCAACGAGAAAAGTCGGATTCTCGTGTGTTGTTGGTTTACAAGTTTCGATACAGCCACCTTGATCGACGGCAATATCAACGACAACTGAACCTGGCTCCATTTTAGAAATCATTTCTCTAGTCACAAGTTTAGGGGCCCTGGCCCCAGGAACAAGAACTGCTCCAATAACAAGGTCGGATTGAGTAACAGATTCTTCAATATTTTGAGCATTGGAAAATAAAGTTGTGATACGAGTTTCAAAAAGATCATCCATTTCAGCGAGTCTATGAAGATTTAGGTCAATCGCCGTTACGTCAGCTCCAAGTCCCATGGCCATTTTTATGGCGTTAGTTCCTGCAGCACCACAGCCAATTACAGTGACCTTTCCTCTTCTTACACCAGGTACTCCACCAAGAAGAACACCTTTGCCACCTTTTTCATTTTGAAGGTAAGAAGCACCAATTTGTGTGGCCATTCTTCCTGCAACCTCAGACATGGGGAGAAGGAGGGGAAGCGCACCACTTGGAAGTTGAATGGTTTCGTAAGCGATACACGTAGCACCTGATTTCATTAAACCTTCAGTAAGCTCTTTCTCCGCAGCGAGATGAAGATATGTGTAGAGAATATGGTGAGGTCTAAGAAGAGCAACTTCACGCGGCTGTGGCTCTTTAACTTTAATAATCATTTCTGCAGTTTCAAAGATGGCCTCTAGAGAAGGAAGTATTTTAGCCCCAGCAGCAATATATTCTTCGTCATCAATACCGATACCATGACCGGCCTTTGTTTCTACAAAAAGCTCATGTCCATCTTGAACTAGCTGTCTTACGCCAGCAGGAACCAGACCAACTCTGTTTTCGTTGTTTTTAATTTCACCAGGTACGCCAACTTTCATGGTTCTATCCTCCGGCAACCATTTCTTGAAACGGTTGTGCCAATTTTATTTATTAGTCGAATTCTTTTGTCAGGAAATATAATGGAATGGATTAACTTTAAAAAGAAAAAACCCTCTAGCATGGCCCTTTTTACGTAGGTTTATTGTCAAATGGGCCCTCTTGCCGCTCATTGGATGTGTTGCCACTAAGACTCTGAAAAAGTACCATATATCCACAGTTTATCTCTCTTTTCAGCTCAACAAGGATAGTGTGCTCATGAATCTTAAGAGATGTTTTTTGCTGATTGCGTTGGCCGGAAGTCTTTTCCTTACAGCTTGCACTCACAAGGCCCATAAAATTACCGCTACAAAAATGACATCTGAAAAGGGTGGCATCCATTTAGAGGTAAAAAAGTACACCCTCGATAATGGACTTAGGCTTTTGGTTTATGAAAATCCAAAGCTGCCTATTTTTAGTTATTACACATTTTTTGATATCGGTGGCCGCCATGAAGGAGCGGGTTCCACAGGGGCCACTCACTTTCTTGAGCATATGATGTTTAAGGGCGCCAAAAAGTATGGACCTCGTCAATTTGATACGATGATCGAAGGTAATGGTGGAAACACAAATGCCTACACTAACTTTGATAACACTGTTTATTACGAATCCGTTCCTACTAAAAGTGGTGATCTCAACATGGTTGAAAAGATCATCGATATGGAAGCTGATCGTATGCAGCACTTGGCCCTAGAACCAGCAGCTTTTGAAAAAGAGAGACAAGTGGTTTTAGAAGAAAGAAAGATGCGCTATGAAAATAGTCCCCAAGGACAGGTTTACCTTACTCTTATGCAGTCCATGTTTGAAGGGACTCCTTATGGCGGGAGTGTTATTGGCGATGTGAGTGATTTAAAATCTTTAACTAGAGATCAAGTTCAAGAGTATTTTAAAAAGTTTTATACACCTGATAATGCGGTTATCGTTGTTGCAGGTGCCGTTAATGCTGACGAAGTCTACAGCATGGTAAAAGACAGGTTTGGCTCGATTAAACCTTCTTCAAAAGAGGTAAGGGAATACAGATTATCTAGAGATGATCTTAAACTTTACGCTCATAAAGCAAATTATGGCCGTCACATCAAGCTTCACAGTGTTTCAAAAACACCGATGTTTATGCTGGGCTTTCCGGGCAATGCTGTTGGAACTAAGGAGAGTTTTGTAAGAGATATCCTCGCTTCAATTTTGGGCCAAGGTGAATCAAGCTATCTCTACAAGAAATATGTAACAGGTAAACGACCGCGTTTAAGTTCAATAAGCACCCATAATTATACCTTGAAATATAATGGCATTTTCTGGTTGAGTGGAGATCTTCTTAAAGGTCAGAATATCAACACTGTCACCAAGAACCTCTTGAAAGAGACTCAGGTACTCTGCACCAGTGCCATTACAGAGCGAACTCTTCAGAAAACGAAAAATCAGTATCTTGTTGGTTATGTTTCAGAAATAGAGACAAACCGTGGCGTGGCCCACTTCTTAGGAATGCGAGAAAACTTCTTTGGAGATTATTCCTTTTATAAAAAAGAAATGGATATTTATAATGCCATCACTGTTGATGAGGTAAAGTCGACCTGTAGTGATTTATTCAAAGAGAAAAACTACATTATGGTTTCGACTTGGAACAAGTACCCTAAAAAATCTTAAGGAAGAGTTATGAAGAAGTTCTGTATTAATTTTGTTTTTATTCAGGTTTTACTTTTAATTTCTCTCTCTCTTGGAGCGAAGGATTTTTTCTCTGGTAAGGTGAAAAAACTAAAGTGGGATAACCTGGAGGTAATCTATTTGGAAGATGATCGCTTTCCCACCTATCAATTCAATATATATTTTGCCGACGGTGCATTAAGTGACGGTAGTGTTAAAGGTGTAACGAGTGCCGCTTTTAACTTTATGACCTTGGGGACGAGAAGGTTTAATCGTCAAGATATAGCTGATAACTTGGAGTTCTACGGTACAAGTTATGGTTCAAATGTAACTCATGAGTTTTCAAGTTATAGTGTGAGTGGGCTAGTAAAGGATATTGGACCAACGGTTAAGAAAATATGTCACCTTTTTCAAGATGCAAGCTACCCTAAAGAGGATCTCAACAAAGAGAAGAAGAGAATTCTAGACTCCTTTGAAAATCTTGTGAGCTCACCCGGAGCATTGGCAAGTAGGGCCTTTAGAGAGGAGTCTCTTAGCGGTACTCCTTATAGCTATCCTGCAGAAGGAAAGACAACTGATGTCAAGAAGTGGAATAAGTCCCTTCTCTCTAAAAAGCTCGATTACTTTAATAAGTCAGTAAAAAAACGCATTTATATAACGGGGCCTAAAGAGGTTCTTCTCATAAAGAACGTCGTTAATAATGAGTGTGGTTGGAAAGGTCAGGGAACATTTGAAAGAGTCGTTAATTATAAAAAGCCTACAAAACACCTTAAACCAAAGATAACTCTCATTCCTATTCCTCAAGCTAATCAGGCACAAGTTCGCATTGGTAAATTCTTAAGTAACGATGAAATTAATGAACCAGAGTTGATGCAACTTGGGAGTCACTTTTTAGGTGGTGGTTTTACCTCTAGGTTAATGAGAGTCCTAAGGGTTGAGAGTGGACTAACCTATGGGGTTGGAGCCTTTGCAGGCGGTCAAAAACAATATGGTAGAGCTGGTATTAGCACCTCTACTAAGGTTGAGAGTGTGGGACTTCTTCTTGAAAAAACAAAGGAAACAATTAAGAAGGCAAGTGCGGGTGAAATCTCTCCTGCTAATCTACTTAGGGCACAGGGTTCTTTAGCAGGAAGTTACCCCTTTGGCTTTGAGAGCACTAGCAGTTACCTTTCTCAGCTAACCTACCTCGATCATAGAGGGGAGCCTTATAGTTCTTTGTTTGATTTTCCTGAAAAGGTAAGGGCCTTTAACTCAGAGCAAGTGGCAAAAATGATTCAGAGTCTTTATGGTTGGGAAGAGCAATCAATCACAATTGTTGGACCGAGAAGCCTTAAGAAAATTCTCGAAAAGTATGGCGATGTAACCGTTAAAAACTATAAGAAATTTTTATAAGAAAAGGCCGGTAGTCACCGGCCTTTTTATTTAATCTTTACAATTTGGTATGACGACCTTTTTAATTTCTTTAATATTATTGTCCTCGTCTTTTATTTCAACGATTCTCTTGGGGCTTTGAACGAAGTCTACTTCAATCCATTCGACGCATTGGTCATCTTGAAACCTTTTACAACGCTCTCGTTTACTCTCGATAGGTTGATAGGCCTTAACCTTTTCCCAGTCCACGCACTTCTTATCATCATCGTCTTTTATCCAAAGGTTGCATTTCCTAACAACAGCTTCAAAATCGTGACGGTTGTGACAGAGGGTTTTGCTATAGAGGACATTCACAAAAGTTGAAACCCTTTGAAAGTTTATGTGACTACCTATTTGAAACTTATCAGTTCCACCGGCGATTCCACCAACACCTGCATGGGCGTTAATGACTATTAAAAAAGAGACAATAAATCTAATCATTTTTCTTCTCCGGAGTGATGGTGTCCGTTGCGGTGAAAGTGAATACTGGGATATTTCCCTTAAATTTGGGATCATTGGCAATTTCTATTTTCTTATAAAAAGCTTCGGTATCAATTTTTAGCCAAGCAGTTTTCCCTACTTCGTTGAGCCCTTCGGCATAAAAATTTAATAGGTTCTCGTTATGCAACTGGGTATTATCCGCTTTTGAAAAACGACGCACAAAGTATTCACCTAGGAACTTAATAGAGTCCCCATCGAGTGTGGGGCCACATTTTGTTAAGGCGAAGACGTCCTTTTCTACTTCTTGAATAAGTTCTTCTTTAACCAGCTTTTCAAGTATTTCTAGACCGTACTGGCCGTAGCGAAAAGCGATAGTATTCTTATTTAATGGGCCAGTTCCGGCCAAGACATAAAGCTCAGCAATTAAAGGTTCACCTTTAAGCATTTCTAAAAATTCAACACGTCGAGAGTCTTTCTGTGAATCATCACAAGGGTTATATTCAGAGATTTTTTTCTTAATGACCTCTGGACACTTTTCTAAAAGAAGTGAGTAATTGTCTTCATCGAGGAAAATAGAGTAAAGCTTAAATAGTGTTTGATAGGTTGGGTTATTTTCTTGGGCCAAAAGACGTCTTATCGTTTTGGCATTCAAACCCGATTCCTTTGCTAAGATTCTAATAGCGAAGGTTTTGTTAGGAAAGTTGTCTAGGTAAATCGCTAAGTCCAAAGCAACTTGCTCTGCGAGACCTTTCCTAGTGGAATGTTTTTGCTCTTGTGAGTCGGAGCCTAGTTTCATCTGACCCATAGGTATCACCTGTGAAAACTACTGGAAATGAGAGTGAATAAAATACAAAACGGGGACCGAAGTCCCCGTCTTATTGGAGTGCGAAATATCAATTAGTTACAGCTTGGAACTGTGATTTTCTTTGTTTTAACAAGGTCATTGTCATCATTGTAAAATTTAACTGTGATGTTAGGTGACTGCTTGTAAGCTACAGTTACGTACTCAGAACATCTGTCATCTTCAAATTTTGCACATCTTTGACGAGTAGAGTTCATTGGTTGAGTTGCAGCAACTTTACCATACTCAAGACAACCTCTGTCGTCTCCACTTGCCCAATCTAAACACTTAGTGATTGTTGCTTTGTAAGTGTCACCGTCAAGACAAAGTGACTTAGAGTAAAGAGCGTTTACCCAAGTAGACTCTGATTGAAAATGAATGTGACCTACAACATTTCCAGCGAAAGCAGAAGTTGAAACGATAGCTAAAGCAGCGATTAAAGTTTTCATAATATCCTCCAAACAAGATAAGTAATTTCACCGTTTTGGTGAGTTAGTTTTAGTGTTGTGAGGGTTATAGGTATTGTGATTTTCTTTTTCAAAATTATTGAATAATTGAGAGAATTTTTAGGGACAAGTCTCAGTTTGTGCCAGCTTTTCTAAGGACATGTCTTAAGGATAGGAGCTAAGTATATAATAATTCAAAAGACTATAAGGGAACTTGGTCGCTTGGAGACTCTGTCTTGCCATCCATATTCACAATAGAACCTGGGTGAATGACTAGGTTGGCTGCTTCAACTTGGCCTTTGAGTTTTGAGGAGGGAAATAACGTTACTGTGCCTTGTGAATGAATATCACCAATAACTTCTCCATAAATGAATAAGTTGTGGCAGTAAATTGTCCCTTCAACTTTGCCGGTAGGCTCAACGGAAAAGGGGACGTCTCCTTGCACTCTTACTTCACCCATTAGCTTACCCGCAACCTTGGTGTCGCCTTTGAATGTTAAGGAACCTTGAATACTAGTTCCCTCTCCAATATAGGTGAAGTCTTGAACAGTAGTGTCTATGGGGTCACTCATTTTTAATCCTAGATAGGTTTGGAGATAAGCTGTTTAAAGATCAAGTCTCCGGTTCGGCCCAAGATGACAACTTTAAAAAGTGCAGTTTTACCTGGAAGCTTTCTGAAGTCAGCACGTACTGGGCGAAAACGTGAGGTCGCAAAAAATTCACCATTAGCAAATGAAATTTGCATCGCTTCATTATCAAAAGCACCTGATGGCCAGACCTGTATGTTATCTTGAATTTGCATAACGATAAAAATGTAGCCAGTAAGACGGCTATCATTCTTAGTCATGTTAACAATTTTAAAATTAATACTTACAATGTCAGGCTTGCTGAAAACTTCAATATCTTCTAATTGCATCTCAGGAGAAGAGGATAAGTCCTTTCTACCAGCACTTTGCTTAAAGAGGCCTAAAGAGCTTAGTCCAGAATCTGATTGAAGACCTTCGCTGAGCTTCTTTTGAAGACGATCTCTCTCTTTACTAATGTCTTCTTGGCTCCTGATGAGTTCATTCTTCTCATCTTTAAGCTTTTTAATGATTGTGGGTTCTTTTCTTTCTGCTAGTCTTTGGATTTGTTTAAAATAAATTCCACCAGCTGCGAGAATGATGAGACAGACTAGTGTGAGGGTAGGCAATCCAAATAATAAGAAGCGAAGGAAGCTCTTACTGATTGAGTAATAACGAGGGGGGAATTTGTCCTCGTAAAGGACAAAAGATAGTTTCTTAATCAATTTAGCTTTCATTAATTATTACTTTCTTCGGTATTGGCATTATTAATGACTCTACCACCACTTAGGAGGCGGTCACCAAGGATTGCCCTAGGATTAGTCGTTTCAAAAAATCTTTGAGAAGGTTCAAAGGAAGCGACTTGGTTTGTAGGCTCTGTAGGACTAACTGGCAAAATACCATGTTTAGACCAGTTCTCTGAGACAATTTTCCAGTTGTAAAATTCATCTTTCTTTAAATAAAGAGTTTTTCTGCCAACATCTTCAATCGTTGATGATTTATATTCTTGTTTGAATGTTGCCATAATATAGTTCCCAGCTTGAAGAAGGCTGAGGTCTTTTATTCTGACCTCAGGCTGACCTGGTTGATCAAAAACGGCTTTCTTGTAAATCCTAAAAGCAGCTAGGCCACCCTTGTTAGGATCTTTAAACTCTTTATGATAACTTTCAATATAATTGTTATAGTTCTCAGTTCTCCAAGCTTCAGCCCAGTTCTCAATAGCTGAAACAACTTTCTGCCGCTTTTCTTCCCAGCGATTCTTACTAAGATAGGTAAGTTCATGAACGACGATTATTGGGGTGCGATTAAGTTCAATGTAGCGTGCAATATCAATGAGATCAGAGTTCGCAGTAACAATACATCCTCGAGAATCTAAACCTTTTTCAATTCTAGTCTCATCATTTGTGGAATGGAGCCAAATGCCTCCACCAGTTTTACCTTTTTTATTGTCCATCGGATTTGGATAGTTAAGAACAAAAGCACCAACTCCATAAATCTCTCCCTGCTTACCGTGACGGTTTATCAGGTCTTGATGAGTAAGAAATTCGGTCAGGTAATAAACACCCTCAGGTGTTCTATGATCTCCTTGGAAAATCTTGTCTCCGGCCTTCTTGCCGGTGGCCATTTGATAACGCTTTATAAGTTCAGGGGAACCATCTTTATTTTTAAAAATATAAAGATTATGCGTGGATTTTTCGGCGACAATTACGTGGTGGGCAAAAAATTGATCCATACCCAGTAAAGGGGCAGGGCTTACTTCAACCTCTTCAGTCCATGAGTTCTGGGAGAAAACTAAAGTTAGTCCCACACTTAGATGAATTACTGATCTTTTAAAACGGTTTATTGTGCTTAATGTCATACCGAGGTGCTCCAAGCTTCAACTATCCTTGTCGGGTATATGGCCCTTTTCCTTAATACTGTACTTTTATTTTAATCTAACCCCCCTGAGACTATCAATGACTAAATCCGATAAAAGAGAGCTATTTTCCTACCTATTGTGCGCCCTGTTGGTAGTGATATCATAGGGATAGCGCGTTTTAATGGAATTCATGAATGAAAATCATTTTTCTAAGCCATGATGGCACAATTCATCGTCTCACTGAAGCTCTCGAAGGAGATATTCATGGGGTGAAAACGGAGGAAGAAGTTCTAGAACTTCTTGAGGACGTTGATGAAGATGGGGAGTGTCTTCTCTTTCTCGATTTCGATATCGATAGCAAGGCCATAGAAAAATTTAACAAAACAATTTTTAAAAATGACTGGCTCACACGCATCATTATTAGTGGGAAGATGTCAGTTAAAGAATTCAAGAAGCATCAAAAGGGTAAAACCTCCGCCCATGGTTATGTTTTAAAACCATTCACTACCCAAGTCTTTAAGGGAATTCTTAACGACTTAGAAATTGCCCACATAATTGAAGATCAAAATCTTTATGAAGAAGGAACTCAGCTTCCTGATCTTCCAAAAGATACTCAAATGGTTTCGGGACTTAATAGTATTGATGAAAGTTATCTATCGGAAGAGGAAGACGATGTAGATTTTAATGCCCAAGAGTTTCAAATGAATAGTGAGGTAAGAGACCTCATTGATAGGCACTCCGTAAAAGGAGATAGGTCTCCTTTTGAAGGAGAACTAAATGATAAAATTCAGATGAAGTTTGATGAAGTTTTTGGTGAAGAGGTTTATGACGACGATACGGGCCTTGACCATGCTGGTGACTCTTTTATGGGAGGGGCAGGCTCCGATATGGATTTATCTCTAAAGGATGAGACTCAGGAGAGTATCTCTTTAAACCTTGGAGAAGAGAGTTCTGAATTATCAAGTACTAGTGAGCTTAGTATTGATGAAGATGATATAAGCCTAGACGATGCGGAAGAAATTGATTTAGACGATGCGGAAGAAATT
>JAFMBV010000150.1 GCA_017858255.1 Bacteriovoracaceae bacterium | reverse complement strand
TGAAAAAACAATACTTAAAGGCATTTCCTAAGGGGGAGTTCATCGTATTGATAAGCCCCTTTTACCTTAGAATTACATTTAGAAAAGAGCTGATAAAGCTTTTTAAAGAGCTAAAAATCGCCTATATAATGCCGACTAAGAAAGTAATCAAGAGGTTCGTTCATCCTCGTTATTATTATCGAAATGACTTACACATAAAGCCTGCTGGTCATAAGCTATTGGCCCATTATTTAAAATATGCTGCATTTGGGGCACCACTTCCCGGCGCTACTTTTCTTTCCCATGACCTCTAGAGGGGTAAGTCTGAACTTGTGGCCTTCTTTGCAAACGAAGAGGAGGCGAAAGGTAGAATTGACATATTTTACAGATAAACACTTACCCTCAAGTTTAAGAGCGTGCTCTTTCATCATTTCTAGGTCGAAGATTCTTTTTTTCTTTGGTGTTTCCATGGTAATTCCACTAAATCTGCTCTGTTATGGCCAAAAATTCATTATAGTCTTCTGAAGAGGCAAAGCTTGGATCAGCCTGCATTCTCTCTTTAAAACATTCCATTATCTTCTTCGAATGAGCTTTGAATTTAAATGAAGCCCCTTCAGATACTGATTCAATCACTCGCATACGGAGCTCATCTTGAAAATCAAAATAGAGTTGCTTTGGTGGTTGATTTGAAAATTCTTTTTCTATAAGTTCTATAAAATCAAACCAATCTATTCTTTTATATTTTCTTATGATTATCATTTACATCTTTTTTTAAATCATTGATTTAGTCTTAATCTGCTCAATAATATCTTCAAAAACCTTCAAGATATTCTCTTGATTAAGAGTATCTCCAAAAGAGAAGAGGTCTTTTCCTATAAGTTCTTTTTCTAACACAATTTTAGCTTTCTTGGCCTCGACACCATTGGGACCGTAGGCAAGCTTCTTAACATTAAAGGTAAAGTGTAAGCCTAGCCCACCTTCAATACGCTCAATGAGTAGGTCAAGTCCATCTACAGCACCTAGCTCTGTTGTTTTTGGTGCCGACATTTTCGCTTCTAATTTCTTCAATTTATTTTTAAGTGACTTTAGCTTAAAGCGTTGGAAGTTTTCAAAGAGTTCAAGAATGAGCTCAATTGGTTTCCACGGCTTAATGGAGAGATAGAGGAGGCCACAGTCATAGGGAACAGATGCTGGTCCAGCTTGAAGGGCCAAGGTATGAGTTCCATCTGATATGGCAGTGTTCTTTATTAAAACAAATTTATGCTCAAAGGAGTAGTCTTCTTTTAGCTCTATGTCTTTCCAGGAAAGTTCTTGTAGGAGGGTAAATGCTTTTGGGTCTTTCTTCTTAACCTTTCTTTGATCGGCCATAATTAGTCTTAAAGACCAGTCATTTAGATCAATTGATTTGCCGTGACCTTTTACTTCACCGCTAACCAATATCTCTTCACCTTGTTGCCAAGATTCACCTTGAATCTCTAAAACGATTTCCACTCCAGACACAAAGAAAGTACCACGCATGTTTAGTTTACCTGTGCCTGGGGTTTCTCTTTGTAAACAAAGGCCTTTCCTCTTTGGAATTGAATTTTATTATCATTTGGTTTCAAGCGTTTTTTAAAGTCTAGGTCCTCTGGAAGGGCAACCTTGTGAAGTTTGGTTAGTGCCTTGCCAATGGCCTTACCTAAAAGAGGTGGCACGGCATTTCCAATTTGGCGCCACTGGGCCGATAAGGGTCCCATAAATTCAAAATTATTAGGAAAACTTTGAATCCTGGCGGCTTCCCTTGCTGTTAGGTAACGATTCTCTGTGGGGTGAAAATAACTATGACGATGAGTCATAATTGTAGGTGAGGGGCTTAATCTATCGAGTCTTTGGTATTTAGACTGACGAAAGCGATTCTCTGGAATCTCTTTCCAATTAACCCCAAGCTTTAAGCTCTTTGGAAAATAGGCAAGTTCATCTCTTTCATAACGAATGCCCTTACCTTCGGGAATTCGAGCGAGTCTCTTGCCGTCGAGTTTATTTTTGACTTCAGCAGTTGCAATATCATGGTTGTGTAATTTTCCTGATTTTGTTTTTAGGTCAAAGATGATGTCCCCAACAGTTACCGTTTTCTTCTTAGCATCCTCTTGAGGATCACCATGAGTAAAATCTGGATAGATGGGGGCATCATTAATACGTGTGCCGATAATAATTGTTCGTCTACGCTTTTCAGGCACACCATAGTTATGGGCACTCATTACCTGAACATCGAGGTTGTAACCTAAGCGGTGAAAGCGAGAGAAAATATCTTTGAGAACACCTTCATTCTTCTTAGCGACAAGTCCTGTAACATTTTCCATGACAACAAAATAAGGACGAGTTAAACGCACGATACGGACAAACTCTAGAAAGAGGACATTTCTTTCGTCCTTTGGATCACCATTACCAGCAGTAGAGAATCCTTGGCATGGGGGACCTCCGACAACTGCGTGCACAGGTTTATTTTTTAAGAGTTCATCTAGTTTATTTTTGGTTAACTTTCTAATATCACCGCAATAGACTTCAGCCTTTTTGTGATTCTTAGCGAATGTTTCCATGGCGTACTTGTCGTAATCCACACCTAGTAAGCAGTCCATGCCCGCCATTTCCATGCCGCAGGATAGGCCGCCGGCGCCCGCAAAAACATCGATAAAGTTAAGCTTTTGGTCTTTATTTTTCGCCATGAAGGGTCGTCCTTAATGAGTAGATTCTAATGAGATGTTGTAAGACAATTATCGGTTTGACCGTTATTTATTGTCAACTACTGAATATTATTGTGTTGGGGTTATGCGGCTTTTTTTGAATCTTCGTCTTTATCGTCTAGAGACTGAACCTTTGGCAGGCTTAGGTCCTTTTGGGGGTGATTAAAGACCAGTACACCGTGGTGTCCCAGGCCTGATTGGTCCATATTTTTTAAGGTTAAGGGGCTGTGGACTTGGTCAACACAATTTAGAATAAGCTGGCCAGTTTTAGCACATTGACTTTGATGCACTGTTTTAGTGATATATGGAGTCCAATAAGATGGCTTCTCGGTCATTAGTAACATGGTCTGTTTTTTTTCTTTTAAGCTGTGTAGTAAAGCTTTCGTAAATATTTTCAAACCTTGCTTATCTAAATAGCGCTCAGGACAATCTAAAAAAAGAAAATCAGCTTTTTGCAAGAGACCCTTAACAAGCGCTGCGGTTTTTCTCGTTTGCGAGTCAACTTGATAGGGAAGGTCCTCTACTAGCTCAATTTTCTCGTAGAGTTCAATGAGAAAGGGGTTTCCCATCCGTCCTAGATAGTCTTCCAAAGTAAATTTCTTGGTCGAACTAACGGTAGAGGGAATGGAATCAAGGGATATATTTTCTTTAAGGCTCAATGCCGGTAGTAGTGAGCCCTCACTATCTGTGAAGGAGAACCTTAGAGGCTGAGCGGCCTTTTGCATCTTTAGGAAAGATAGAAAGTTCTTAAGGGCAGAGAGACCTGTATTTGGGCCTTCTTCCTTTTGATCAAATAGAACAATTTCTGGTCTAGGACCAAACTCTTTCGAATTCATACTTTCCTTGTCGGTAGCAATCATTCCATTTTATAGGGAGATTATATGTTTTTTACGCATGGCAAAAAGTGCCGTTGAATAGGACCTGAAAAATTCAGAACATACCGATATAATGAGAGAAAGGAGGAACTTCCATTGGAGCAGAAACAAAAGAAAAAAATTCTAATGGGATTTTCCGGAAGCTTAGACTCTGTTGTTGGAGCCTACCTTTTAAAGAAGCAAGGCCATGAGGTTTATGCCGTAGGGATTAACTTCTTTAGCGAGGATTATGAGACCCTTGCCGATCGTTATAATGAGAAAGGGGAGTTATTGCCTCGAGTTCCTTTTCAAGGTGTTTTCCTTCTTCCTGGACTAGAAAAGGTGAAAAAGTATGCCGAAAACTTAGGCATTCCTTTCTATGCTGTTCAGGCGGCGGACGCTTACCAACACTATGTCACTGATAAAGTTGTTGGTTGCCGAGTTGGGGGCAGAAGCTTTTCACCCAAGGTTATAGCCAGTCGACTTATTATAGAAATTCTTAAAGATAAGGCGAAACAACTTAATGCTGACTTTTTAGGTACTGGTCATTATGCCAAAGTTGTAAAGAACAAGAGTTTAAACTCCATTAATGTTTTCGTAAGCAATGATTTAGAGAATGATCAAAGTTATCTTCTCTCAAGTATTGATCCTGATTCACTTGAGAAAATGATCCTTCCTCTCTCTGATATGAGACGGCCGGAAGTGGTGAAAATTGCAGAGACTTTGAACTTGGATTATTGGGAAAAAACACCTGAAGAAAAAAGTCCCTTAATGCATCGTCCATTATTGGGTGAGTTTGTGGAGGAGCGAATACCTCGCAAAATGTATAAAAGTGGTAATATCATAGATTTTAAAAATGAGAGCATCTTAGGCGATCATGAAGGTCTTCATTTATTTGGTCTTGGCGATAATAATTTAAAAACGAAAACTGGTACCTTCATTGATAAGGACTATCATGTTATAGGTTGTCGTTACTCTGCTGGAATTGTCTATGCTGGTTATCAAGAGGATTTAAAATACGATACTATTGTTTTGATGCATGTTAAATACGCCCAAGGAGCAGACCTAAGTCAGCCTATAGATGTTTACATTAAGAGTCGTGAGCGGGGAGAAAAAATACCTGCAACTCTTTTTCCTTTAAATAATCGTTATGCAGAATTGAAGCTAAAGGAAATGCATAAGGGTCTCATATATCAAGGTGAATTCATTGCTTTTTATAACCGTTCAGGAACAATGGGGCGAGTTGTTGGAGCTGGTGAAGTGAGAACCTGTGGCTATATTGATTTTAAAGACCTAAGAACTTTTCCAAAAAAGCGCGAGGAAATTGAAGCAGATGAAGAGAAACCAAAAGTCGATATTTATAGTTTCAAGTTTTAGCCTTCTATTCTCAATTTGTACTTATGCGATAAAGAAGGACGAAGGGCATTTTAAGAATTTTTCTTTAGGATCTCTGCGAAATCCTCCTAAGAACAAGTTTCAGCTCATTCAAAATATTTCTCAAATCAAAAAAGACGACCTTTTTAAGATGTTGAGAGGGTTTGTGTTCTCTGCCCAGGGGTCAAGGCTTGTGGGATCTTCTGGTCATGAGTTGGCCCGTCAGTTTTTAGAAAAAACAATTCGCGTGCTTGATAGTGAAAAGAAAGGTCTTCTCTACCTTGATAAGTTTAAACCTGATACTGCGACAGCTATAGGATACTATGAAACTTCCTTTCAAGAGAATGTGGCAAAGAATTTTAAAAAAACCACTGAGACTTATGAGTTGGGGCGACGTTTTACAAGTTCAATGGTTGATTTTCTTAAAAAAAATAAAAATGTGGAAGGACGAAATATCATTTGGGAGAAACGAGGAAGCCTTAGACCCAATGACCTTCTGATCTTAACGGCCCATTACGATACGGTAATCTTTGATGATAAAGAGCACTTAAGTTTAAAAGGGCCAATGCCTGGAGCTGATGATAACGCTTCGGGAGTGGCCACAGCACTCGCCATGATTAAACTTTTCTCTCACATGGATTTACCTATTACCGTTAGAGTCGTCTTTCTGGATTGGGAAGAGTTCGGGTCCTTAGGAAGTAAGGCCTTTGCTACCAAGTACGCCACAGAGATTAAGGAAAAAAACCTCATTGGTTTCATCAACTTGGAGATGCTAGGCCATGACTCCAAAGTGGGTGATAAAGAAAATCATCATGGAAATATGAGGCTCTATATTCAGAGACCAGGAACGCCAAATCATGAGGTTCATAAGGGTTTTGCTCATAAATTATTAGAGAAGGGTAAAAAAGTTGAAAAAGGTATTCGTTTTAAAGTCATCGCAAATTCTCAAAATTTAGAAGGGGATATGAGCTTTTGGCGGCCTTCGTGGCCAGCAGTGAGTTTTAGCCAAAATTGGCAGGATGACCCTAACGTCAAACGTAACCATACTTCTAATGATTTTCCTGAGACCCTAAACTCTCGTACTTTATACTACTCTTACCGCTTCATTGCAGGGGCCATTAGTGGTCTGGCCTATGGTTTTTAGGCTCTATAAGCTTTTTTTAACTCTGAAAGCTTTTCTCTGACTTTTGCCTTAAAGCACAAATATGCTAATAAAGAAGCCATGAATAACAAAACCGTCATTGTGGGAATGAGTGGAGGGGTTGATTCCTCCGTTGCTGCTGCTCTTTTAAAAGAGCAGGGTTATCGCGTGATTGGTCTTTATATGAAGAATTGGGAAGAGCTCGATGAAAATGGCGTCTGCCAGTCTGCTAAAGACTACGAAGATGTCATCAAAGTTTGCGAGGCCCTAGAC
>JAFMBV010000149.1 GCA_017858255.1 Bacteriovoracaceae bacterium | reverse complement strand
TGCGACTTGAGTCAACAGTGGGTTAAACCCAAAGCTTCGGTATCACTTTTACTGATTCAATTCGCACTCCCCTGAGGTTACCCCCTATAATGGTAATTATCGGGGGTAAAAACAAAGGTTTTAATTTATCCCCTCAAGTCAGCCTCTTTTTTATTCTTTTAACTATGAAAATATTAGAAACCAAAAGAACCTATTTAAGACCTTTTCTTCCTTCTGACCTCGACTCTCTTTTGCCAATGTTGTTGAGTGATGATGTTATGAAATATACAGGATTTAAAAAGGCCCAAACGGAAACAAGTTCAAAAGAATTACTAGAGAAATGGATCAAAGATCCTGGAGTTTTTGCTGCCATCAAAAAAGAGAATAATAATGACATCTTCATTGGCTGGTTCATGCTTAAGAATACAGTCTCAGAAATCTATCCCGAAATTGGCTTCATGCTTGAACAGGGCCATTGGAATAAGGGTTACACGACGGAGATCGCTCGGGGCCTTTTACATTATGCCCAAAGTGAGTTAAAAGTCCCAAAAGTGATCGCTTCTACAAACCTAGAGAATGAGGCATCCATCAGGGTCTTAAAAAAAATAGGCATGATTGAAAGCGCCTCCTACCCTATAAAAAAAGGCGTTGTTTATTATGAGATCATCTTGGAGTAGGTATCGAGTGACGACGAATCTGTGGTCACTCATTATCAAATAAAATATGAAGATGAAAACCTTTTTGAAAAACATCTTCCTTCTGATTGTTTCCAAACTTTAATCTAAAGCCAAACTCAGAACAAAAACTGGCTATGCTTCCAAGTCCAATTCCATGTCCAGAGGCCTTTGATGTGCCATACTTTGCTATTGCATTAACGGACTCTGATGTAATTCCTGAGCCATTGTCAAAGAAGCTTATCTTATTCTCAGAAAATACAATAACTAACCTCTTCGCGCCTGCTTCAATAGCATTTTTAATTATATTCTCATTAACACGGAAAAAATATAATTTATCAACCAAGCATTTTCCCGCAAAATTGCTTTCAAATTTAATGTCTATTGTGGGATAGAGATCTTGTAATATTTTTAAACTTAAAAGATAAAATTCTTTTGCATCAACAAGCAATTTTTCCTTATTTTTAAGATGGGAATTGCAAATCTCGACTGCTTTTTTATTTGCTAGGATAGCATTTTCAATTCGAACTTTTATTTTGTTTAATTCATCCTCTTTTAGGGCAAGAGACAGGTTACCATCGATTACTGTTAGTGAATTTAATAAATCATGAACTAGTGATCTTATCTTCATAGGTAACCTCAAATAATAGTATTTATACGGTCACTTTTAATCAAAATCTTTAATAATTTGTTTGATCACAGGTCCATAAGGCATAGAAAATAATGGATAAAATAATCAATTACAACTTTAAAATACTGAAGAAGTCGTGTTGACCCAAAACAAAAATACTCTAATGTGTACAGCTGGAAATTAGAGTATTTTAATGATGGTAAAGTAAGAGGTTCCAGCGGCCATGATAGTGACGGAGATCACCTCAATAAACATTTTGCTCAACTTTTCACTAAAAAACTTTATCAACTCTCTAACTAAGCTTTTAATATTTCATCCTCTTACCCAACGCTCGCTCTCGGCCTCTCAATCAGTATTGGTGCTTTCGCCCTTGTTTAAGGATCACAAAAGAAGTGCTTATAAGAGAATATAGATGTCAAAATATTAGACATACTTTTTTCATTAAGTTGTTGATAACACATCTATTATTTCTGGAATCTCCCTTGCAAGATGAATGTATAAATAATGTATAAATGAGGAGATTTTAATGAAAAAATATCTAACCTTTGCTCTTATGTTGGCAATCAACAGTTCAGCTTTCTCAATGACTCATAAGGCAGGATTGGCCAATGTTGCCAAAGCTAAGTCTGATGGTCTAAAGGCGTTTGAAGTTAGTTCACAAGTATGGGCAATCAAATTTTCAGGACAGTTAGTTAAATCAGAAGTTAGCTATATGACAAATCACAGAGCATGTGACTTTATAGTAGTTTTCGACTGGAGTAGATTTCAAAAAGGAGTAATCAGTCGTCCAAGTAACTATGACCAATCGCGAGACTATCACCATGTAACAGGAGGTTTTTTCGCCGTACCTAGCGAATCAAACCCCTTTCTGCGTTATATTTTCTACTCTCCTAAGGTAAAAAGAGTGCGTGATGAAATTACTCTAACATTAAAAACTACGGCAAAAGGTAGCGGATGGCGACTTGGAATTCCAAGCCAAGAGAGTGAAAGACTCAAACTTATGGGATTCAACCGCGACAGTAAGTACGTAGAACGTTTGATTTTCAAAGATTCGTCAATATACGATGTTGAATGTAAAAATCTTTCTATCGAAATACTTTAATCATTAAAGATATTTAATAGGGCATCCATCAGGTTGAGTTTTTAAATACCAAACTCACCCTGGCTCTATTTGGCTTACTTACCCAACGCTCGCTCTCGGCCTCTCAATCAGTATTGGTGCTTTCGCCCTTGTTTAAGGATCACAAAGGTGAAAGAATTTAAGGCAATGAGGGCCTTACTCTTTACTCTATTTTGCGCCTCCTCAGCTTTATCTGTTAAGGCCTCCTATTATGACGTCCTTCCAGAAGGCGTTCGAAACTTTACCTACCGCTACATTCAAACAGGGGCCATTGGCGGCAGCTATAATAGTTCTGGTCAGTTTGAAGGTTATAATTTAAGTGCGAATATTAATGCCGATGCTTTAAAGGGAATTAACTCCGCTGTTGACACTTATCTTGATAGCCTTAGTGCCGCTGATTACGCCGCCTTTAGTTTTGGAACCTTTGAAGGGAAGGTGGCCTCAAAAGTTTCGGCCCACGCCTTTGGTCTAGGATATGGTCTGACAAAGAAAATTACCATCTATGGCTTCATTCCCTATCTCATGGCCGAGGTCGATTTGAATATTAACAGAACAGAAAACGGTCGAAATAGTGTCGGTTCAACAGTGCAGATTGAAGATCTTCCAGATGTTGACGCTCGCTTGATTCAATCCTTATTTGTTAACTACTATGGCTATAATCCACTTGGTAAGTGGCAGGCCAAAGACTTTGGCGACGCGGAACTGGGAGCGATGATTCAGCTTAAGCGCTGGCGTGGAGCAGGCCTTCTCTCTGTGATAGGCGTCGTTCTTCCAACGGGGAAAAAAGACAATCCTGACACTCTTCAAGATATTGGTTTTGGTGATGGCCAATGGGATGTTTTCTTAGAGTTTGGTGGAGGCCTTCGCTATAATCGCTGGTGGGGAGCGGACTCTTGGCTTCGCTACACCTATCAATCCCCTTACAAGAAAACCATTCGTATGCCGGACTCTTTTGATTTCCCCGTCACCTCAAGAATTGGTGAGGCCACGATAAAGCTTGGCGATCGGCTCCAGTTCAATTTACAAAATACTCTTTATCTTAATGATCAATTTTCTTTATCAGGACTCTATACCTTGGATAAAAAAAGAATTGATAACTACACGAGCGCATACGCAGAGTCCGATCGCTATTATGAAGACCAATCAAACGAGCTCTCTCATATTGGACGTTTTAACCTGGGCTACTCAACTGTTGGCCTTTACAAGAGAAAGAAGTTTTTGGCTCCTCTCCTACTCAATTTTTCCTATCAAAATATCTTTGATGGCCAAAATATTCCCAAGTATGATCGCTTTGATCTTGAGATTCGTCTTTTCTTTTGAATGCTTATTTCTCTTATCTAAAAAGGAAGGCGAATAGCAATCTGTAGCTCAATTTGTCCATCAATTCTGAGATCAGTTACGGCGGGAATGGCCTCTACACTTAGGTTTGGTTTGAACTGAATTTTTTCACCGGGTTTTACAATATCAAAAAGATTCTCCGTAAAAATCTCAAAAACTAGGCATTTATGAAAGCATCTATTCCGATTTTTTCGGTAACTAAACATAAGACTATCCACGGTTCCATAGTTAGGGACCTCTACTTCTCTAGAGATTTCTAGGGTGTTAATAAAGGCAAAGCTCGCGAGAAAATCTGACGCCTCATCTACACCTTTGGCGTATTGAAAGAAAACCTTTTTTATTTTTATGGAGTGAACCATTTCGCGATCAAGATCAAAGGCCGGAATTTCTAAAACAATATCATCAAGATCAATGTCTTGAGGATTAGTGGAAGAGAGAACAATTTTGGCCAACACTCCTAAAAAAGAGTTACCAATTTCCTCAAATGTATTAGGCACCTCCGCGAGATGGAAAACATCAATATCTTGCAGGTGATAGCGAATGTTCAGATAGTAGAGTGAAGGATCATTTGAGGCCTGAATACTCTCAACCGTGCTGCCGGTCATATTTCCCCCGCCAGCATTCGCAAGGATTCGGTCGTATTTTTCTCTTTGAAGCTCTGACAAGGATTTTGGGGCGGCGATGGGGGTAATCTCTTCCATTTGCTCTAAGCACGAGGTTAGAGACAGGCTGATCAATAATAGTAAAGTGGTTGTTATTTTCATTTAATGAGATAGTAACTATCTCTAGCATGACTTACCTGGAACCTTTTAAAGTCAATGACTTGCTTAAAACAGAGACGTTTTTTGAGGAGTGAGAAGTGCCTACTCTTTTGGCCTTATTGTGTCTCTGTCTATATCTCTGTCCAGGGATAGGTCCTCTCATCCATAGAACCGCCGAGTTCACCTTTTTTATAATCGAGGAGAGGTTTATTTTGACTGAGAATCTTTCCGGATTTTGACCACATGGTTTTCTTGTATTCTTCAAAAGTCACTAGTCTTGGTTTATCTGTAAAATCAAAATCTAAAACGAGGTCTCCCATTACCATAAAAGAATGGAAGGTCCAGCGCTCCCCAGGGGTTCTCGGTAAGGCCGGGGTAACAGGCGCCATGGGGGCAGCGACCTTGCGGTAGTGATAAACTTTCGTCCTTTCAAGAGAAATATTAAAGCTCTCTTCCCTTAAAAGGTGCTCACGAAAATCGATGACATTATCAGAGCACATTAAGGCGCGGTAATGTTGATGGTAAAACTCTTTAAAATGTTTAAATACCATGACCTGGTTGAAAAAGGCGTGAGCATTTATAAACTTTTTTCCTGAAACGAGAGTCGCACTATTTTTTAAAAGAAGATTAATCTCTTTTTGGGAGAGTTTGTTATCTAAGGTTAAGGCCATGGCAACAAGCCCACTCACAACGGGTGCAGACGCAGAG
The DNA here is from genome assembly GCA_017858255.1 of Bacteriovoracaceae bacterium. GTDB lineage: Bacteria > Bdellovibrionota > Bacteriovoracia > Bacteriovoracales > Bacteriovoracaceae. The sequence goes on along the minus strand of JAFMBV010000149.1, from coordinate 1,188 downwards.
GTCATCCCAAAGGCATAAGACTGCAAGCTATAATTGTCATCTAGTGCTGTGGGCTGTTCTCTCCCTGCAAGCTTGTAGGTAACTCTCTTCGTGGGGTAACTTTCTCTCTCTCCAGGAGCAAGAACGCTCAGGCCTTCATCAAACTGACTAAAACTTGTAAGTCTGCCTTGATTGTCTGTTGCTGAAACTGTCAGTCCCTTGAAACCTTGGTAATGGGGAGCAAGATCTATGCCTAAACGTGCGCCAGAATTTCCACTGCTGGCCACAACGACGCCTCCCCTCTCAATAAATCCATTTAAAGCATGGATGATTTCTGGTGAACGAAAGCTCATCGATAAATTCACGAGCTTTATATGATGCTTTTCCCAGGATCTAATGGCCTTGTTAAAATCCTCTATATAGATACCTTTCGTTAAAACAGAAACGCTTTGCTTAGGGTCGACCCCTTTAAAAACCTGAGTCACACTTGATCCATGGGGGCTGATGAGGCCCATCTCTTTGGGCGTGGATTCTAAAGGTTCGTCTCTTAAGAGAATTTTATAACCAAAAAAGCTGACATCATGAATGGCCACCTTTGGCCGTATATTATGTAATGAACTTGAAAGAATATTGTCATAAAACTCTCTCGCCTTGGTAAGGTGTATCGCTTTTTCTATCGCAGAAGGTAGACCCCAAGAAGAGACCGTCAAGAGAGTGAGAATGAGCCCGAGAATAAGTCTAAGTTTCATAGGGCCAAGAGTAAGGCCAAAGCGGGTTCAAACATAGGAAAGTGTAAGAATTATCTTCTTTTTTGGGGTATAATTTTGTCATGTGTTTTCAACTAGTTTTGGATATTTTAGCAAGGGACACCTGATGATGAGCCTTTTAGAGCTTCGTTTAGGCTTTTTTGGTGGTGGATTGGTGCTCTTTATTCTCCTTGGGTTACTTTATCCGTTTATAAAAAATACTCATTCTCTAAAGGATAAGATCATTCGCTATGGAGCGAATTTATTAACGGGAGCAAGTGGCGCCCTTTTAACAGTGGTTCTATTTCCCGGGGGTCTTTATCTTTTGGCCCAGCGTTTAGAGTATTCTAGCTGGGGATTTTTTAACCACATCAAGCTACCCTATTTCTTTGAGATTTTGGTCACTGTGATTTTTCTTGATCTGGCGATTTACGCTCAGCATGTCCTGTCTCACAAAATCCCC
>JAFMBV010000148.1 GCA_017858255.1 Bacteriovoracaceae bacterium | reverse complement strand
GATTGGGGTCCCAGTCACAACTTGGGCACCGGGTAACCTTACTTGGGTTCGTCTCTTTAAAGTCATATTCCGAGTTGGCCCAAAGCCAACTTACCGACTTTTTACAGTTGGGACACTTAGGGATAGAATGTAAAATTCTCCATCCTAAAACTCCTCCTCCGATCCATAGAAAGACCAAAATAAAAAGGAGTCCTCCTCTGCCGATGGAGAAAGCCTGCTCTAGCTGGGGAATGATTTTTAGTAACAAAAGACCAACGCCCCCCCAAAAGAGAAACCATAATCTGGCAGCCAGATGCCACTTTAAACCACCAATTTTGGCAATAAAAGAATCACCTATGGGTATCTTCTTAGACATTTTTATTAACCCATTTTTTATTTAGAATTTTTTTAACTTGATCTAACTCTCGATTAAAATCCATAATTTTCTTTAAGAGTATTTTTTTATGCTCTTTACCTTTTATAGAAGAAAATTCTGGTGAATCTTTACTAATAAAATCTTTAGCAAACATTTCTATAAAACCCAAATCTTCCTTACATAACTTAAGCGTTTCAAAATTTTTATCATATCCTCCGATATACATTAAACAATGATTCATTAAAAAACAGGATCCATCCCCTTCTCGTTTCAAAAGTTTTGGATTTTCTATTTTAAGAAATTTTTTTAGAGTCATTTCATAATCCACTAACTTATTTTTAATCGAAAGGCTTCTCCCTTTTCCTAAACTTACTATTTTTTGTCCCTTGCAGCGTGCATTAAGAAGAGGGGGGGCTTCACATGCCATAACATCTGAGAAAATCCCTAAAAAACAAAAAATTAAGGTTTTAAGCATTTTTCCCTCTCTTCTTTTCAAGAGAAATCTGAATAATATTATTGATCTTTTCTATTACTGCCCCTAAGAAGAGAACTATTGCCCCCCACATAACCTGTTTCCAAAACATTTCAAGTTGATGTTTTCTATTTTCTTCAAAATATTGCTTTTCCTCTTTGTGAATTTCGATCTTTAAGTTAGGAGTAATTTCTTCAATTTTTTTGGCAATAAAATCTTGTTTATACGTTTCAAGAGCTTTTTTCTCTTGCTCAGGGTTTTCTTGCCGCTGCCTGGCCTGCTGGGCCATCCTATGTGCCTCTGCAGGGGATAATTTTGTAACATCCAAAGGTTTTGCTTCTGCCAATGTTTTAAGCTCTTGCTGCAAATAAAGTCTCTCTGCCTCCTGCTTGGCCTTAATACCAATGGCCTGATCGCTACTTAAGACCAACTCTCCTGATTTCCAAGGAGTATTTATGGTTGAAGTAATAATCAGCATACATCCTACCCATTGAAACAAAGTGGCCATTAGCCCTAATATGGTAAATTTTGGGCGATGGTCGACATCTTTAGGTAGCAAAAGAATAAAGTTTAGCGTTGGGTTTGAAAATAAAATAGGTCTTATATTCACAACATAATTGTAAAGAAGAAAAAGTAAGGGAAAAACCGTTAAGGCACTAAAAATACCATCTGTTATCGAATCGGGATCTTTTATTGTAACATATTTTAAAAATTGAAGAGAACTAGCACATAAAGCTATGACTAATGTATCGACCCAATTATATCGATTCCCTGTAATAACTTGAGCTTTTTCTTTAAAGTCCATTTTAAAACTCCTCCTCATTTCCATAAGACGGATTAAATTTTATAGGTATTAAAAGATCAGAAGATACCTTCTCCGGAACAAGCGGTTTGAAACTATCTTCATCCCAATGTTCACTTTTTTTGATTTTTTTAAGATCATTTTGGGATTTAATTTCAATTAACGAAAGAGTTTCTTTTTTTTCATAAAAAAAACATTTACCCTCAGGCCCCATACTGTGAGAACAATACCTATAGTTAATATTTCTCTCTAACAATTTTCCCTCCTTGGATATTTTTCCAAATCGATGGTGCATGCCATCTCCGGCATAAATATAAAAGTTATATTTAAAATGATCTTTACCTTTCTCCCTTTTAAAAACAAGGTTCTCAACTAAGTTGACATTTCTTTTCTTTTCGTCCGGATCAAAACTTGAAACTAAATCAAGAAAAGTATTTGGCTTTTCATCTCCTTATTATTGGAGATTGTATCAGGTTTGTCTTGTCCTAATTTCGGGGTTCAGGTCAACTGAGCAAGCAGGAGCTTTTTGTTCACGGTCCACTTATATAATTTTTCACGATTTTTTGTTAAAATAGTGTAGCCAACGAAGATTAATTACAAAGACTTATCTTAAGATTTGTAGTGATTTATATGGCTAAAAGGTACGAATAGAATGTTCTTAAGGTAAAACTTAATTCTCCTACCCTTTTAACAAAGACCTTAATTATTAGCTACTATAAAACTGAATATTGCTGAGCTTTAAACTAAGTAAAGAGCCATGGTAACAGAGCTGCTTTTGTTTACAGATCTCTTTTAGTCGGTAAAATAAAAATCTCTCCATGTCGAAGCTTAATCGTAAATCTAACAAGGCTCTAGCGACAATTCGTTCTCCGCTTACAGGAGATATTTCGTTCTCTAGAACTTTCACAATACTTATTAGTTTTTCATCGTAGTGTCTCTCAGGGACATTTCGAAAGCCTATTTTTAGGTGCTTAATCCTTAGGCTTGACTTTGACTCCAATAACATATGCCAATTCTCAGAAAACTGGTCTTGATCTTTTTTAGAGATTGGTCTGCATTTTGTAGAATACTCTTTGAATAGTTCTTCAGGGGAGTGAGATCCAATAGAACATCTGGCAGTCTGCATATCGACAACTAGTATTTTACAGGGTTTAGGCTCCAACAAATAATATGCATAGGCAGCAAATAAAATTTCATCAAGAGTTGAACCCATCCAAATATATGCGGTAACTTTTGGGTCATCAATACGCTTGGTGAATTTTTGCTGCTTTTGATCCATATAAAGAGGAGCAACACTTCTCCCATAGATTTTTTTACTCCACTTTAGTCGCTTTTCAGAATTCAGTCTCGAATTAAAATTAGCGACAGGACCAATTGAGAGCTGACTGGTGAAAGGAATAAAGATTCTACTAGTATTATCATTAAAACGTTGGAACATTTCACGAATGTTACCAGTAGCAGCAAAGCCTTGAAGAAAATGAAACTCTTTGATCATTCCATATCATAATCAATTATCTGTGGGTTTGACAAACTAAAATAGAGCACTACTTTTCTAATGATCATAAAAACACAATCTAAATATCTGTAAGCAAAAGACATTTCGCTTACAGATATAAAAGAAATCCTTTATGCCCATAAGTTTATCTAAATACTATGCAAACCCGGAGAATTTTAGGATAGTTTCCACCTGAGTGAGTTTTCAAACTGCAGTATTTATCAAGTTCCTATTCTTTGTAAATTATTTAAATAAACTTTTCCTTCTCTGTCCCAATTTCTTGTCTTTCTATTATTCCATCTTTCAGGTTTTTTTTAGTTTAGCTTTTGTATAAAGCTCTTTTCTTCTTTCTAATATTTCTACATCAAGGCCAAGATGTCTTGAGGAGACCCCAAACACTAGTCCAAGCTAATGTATCTTACTTAGCACGACCTCTTTTTCATAGCTAGGCAATACTGCCAGCGGAGCTGGCGCTTTATAACCCAGAGAACTATGAGGTCTAACCTCGTTATACTCTCTTCTCCACTTCTCGACTAAAACCTCCGCTTCCTTTAATGTGTAAAAAATCTCTCCATTTAAAAACTCATCTCTCATCCTTCCATTGAAGCTCTCACAGTACCCATTCTCCCAAGGGGAGCCTGGAGCTATATAGAGAGTTTTTACTTCTAGGCTAGAAAGCCAGCTTCTTAACTTCTCTGCTATAAACTCCGGCCCATTATCTGATCTTATAAATACAGGTTGTCCTCTCATTAAAAAAAGCTTCGCTAAAAACTCAAGAACATCAAATGAGTTGATCTTTCTTTGAACAAGACAACCAACACACTCTCGTGAGTACTCATCAATCACGTTTAAAATCTTAAATTCTCTTCCGTCCTCCGTTCTATCCATCACAAAGTCATATGACCAAACATGTCCCTTATAAAAAGGTCGATGTCTGATACAACTACCATCAATTAGCCAAAGCCTCCCTCTCTTAGGCTGCTTTTGAGGGACTTTTAGTCCCTCTTGCCTCCATATACTTTGGACCCTTTTGTCATTAATAGTCCATCCTTCACGACGAAGAAGAACTGCAATTCTTCGGTAACCGTAGCGTCCATATTCACTTGCACGAGCGATGATTCGATTTCGTAAGCCTTCTTCGTCGTCTTTTATTTTCTTTTGATAGCGCTGAGTAGCTCTATTTTGATTAAAGAGAAGGCAGGCCCTTCTTTGAGAGATTCTGTATTTCTCCATAGACAGGTTCACTGCCATTCTCTTTCTTTCAGCGCTTAAAAGTTTCCCGAAGCAAAGTCCTTAAGCACACAAATATCGAGGGCTTGATCAGCGACAAGTCGCTTGAGTCTAGCGTTTTCTTTTTCTAGCTCTTTAAGTCTTTTAGCGTCAGATTTAGACATTGATCCGTACTTGTTTTTCCACCTGGTGAAAGTAACAGCAGTAACTCCAAGTGCTTTGCAAACCTGAGCTTTAGATTTGCCTTCGGCGAATAAAAGCTCGGCCTTTCTGAGGTTGGCAATGATTTGTTCTTCTGTGTAATGAACTCGTCCCATAATTGACTCCTTTGGTATTATTATACCAATTTATGTGGACTAGTTTTTGGGGTGCAGCTCACCCGTCCTCGGTTCGATCCATTACAAAGTCATACGACTAGACTTGACCCTTGTAAGTTGGTCTATGTCTAATACAACTAACATCATATAACCAAAGCCTTCCTTTTTTAGGCTGTTTTTTAGGTACTTTGAGGCCTTCTCGTCTCCATATTTTTTTACACTCTTTTGTCGTTGATGACCCATCCTTCACGCCGAAGAAGTACTGCAATTCTTCGATAGCGCTGAGTGGCTCTATTCTGATTGAAAAGAAGACAGGCCTTTCTTTCGGAAATTCTGTATTTCTCGATTGAAAGGCTCACGGCTTTTCTCTTTTTCTCAGCGCTTAAAAGTTTTCCGAAGCAAAGTCCTTGAGTACACAAATATCTAACGCCTGATCAGCTAGCAGTCTTTTGAATCTCGCTAAATTTTCTACATAATAAAGAATATTCAGGTATTATTTGCAGTAAATATCTATTTTTTTATTAGGAGGCAATTATGGTTAAAGGATTATCGTTATTTTCAATATTAATTTCAGTAGGGTTGGTATCTGAGCAATCGTATGCAGCCCGCTTCAGCTGTTCTGACTTTTCGCCAAAAGAAAGCAGAGAATGTAAGGATAGTAAGAGAGATACTGGTAAATGTTATGTGAGTGTTATGGGCTTTATAAAGAAAGAACTTACTCTGAATAAGAAGACAGAGTCTGAGCTTTATAAGAGTTGCTTTGAGGAGCTAGTGGACCATTGTGGAAGTAAGAATTTGTATGAAGGTTGTAGAGTCGAGGATGGTAGTAAATATGATTGTACAGTGTGGAAGGTTAGTAAGATGAGGGTCGATTACTCTGATAAAAAGAAATTCCCTACCAAAGACATGGAATGTCTGGATAAATACAAACAGTATTTGTAAAGAGTAAAGTGTGAAGATCCTTTTTCACAACTTTTTGTATTGTAGGTATTTTTATGGATTAGGGAAGGAGAGAGGGGTGAAATTATTTTATCTTTGTGCTTTCGTGTTTTTTACTGGATGCATGAATGATTCTAGGGAGGTTCACAGTAAAGAAATCACCAAAGAAGAAGAGATGAAGAGGAAAAAAGGTGAGAAGGTGGAACCTCTTACACTGTCCGTGAACGGAAAAAAAATCTCAGTACAGAAAGCTCTATTTTGGTTCAATGATATAGCTGGCACTAAATCTGCTCAGCTAAACTTTTATGATGCTGATACAGACTGTTCGGATCGACTTAAGCCAGAGAGTATTATATTTAGGGCCGGTTTGCTTGGGTCAAATGATATCAAGGCTGAAAGTGAATACAGGCTCCTGAATGTTTTCTTTTCTACTGAGGGAGTTGAGAGTCCCAACGGCCATGGGAAGGCTTTTGTAAAAAAGGTAGTAAATAAAAATATTGATTTTAAAATAGAGTACACTGCCACAGAGTGTAGTGCAGGAGATTGTGTTAATGGGTCCTGTTCAAATGGAGGGGTCTGTAGAAAAGACTGGGGAGTTTGCATTAGGAAATGTAAGTTTACTGTAAAGGGGGTTATTCGGGCCACCTGGTGTAAGGACTATGTGTGAAAACGATTTTTTAGAATGGTTGTATAATATCTTAAGTTTTATTGAATAAGGTCTAGGTGTAAATGTATAAACTCCTTCTCGTACTATTTGGGGTGTCCGAACTTGATGGTGTGCGCGCCGTTTCCTGAGTAAATTACCTAGATAT
>JAFMBV010000038.1 GCA_017858255.1 Bacteriovoracaceae bacterium | reverse complement strand
TGGAAGTGTTTAGAGCTTCCCCTCGACAAGCGGATTTAATGATTGTGGCCGGAACGGTAACGTTGAAAATGGCCCCAAGAATTAAAACTCTTTATGAGCAAATGCCTGAGCCAAAGTATGTGATCTCAATGGGTTCTTGTGCAAATAAGGGTGGTCCTTACTGGCAACATGGTTATCACGTTTTAAAAGGCGTTGATGAAATTGTTCCTGTAGATGTTTATGTTCCTGGATGTCCTCCAAGACCAGAAGCCCTTATTGAAGGCATCATGACTCTTCAAAAGAAAATTGCTAACGAAAGAATTCTTCGCGACAAGTGGGTTAAGCATGCTTAAGGATATTGCTTCATTTTTAAATAGTAAGGTTTCCGGATGTCAGGCAGAGGCTTATGAAGCCGAGGTCGGCGATGGGCATGTCCATTTTGCTGGAGAGCACCTATTCGCTTGTGCCAAAGCACTTAAAGAAAGTAGTGAGTACGATATGAATGTTCTTCAAGTCGTCTCTGGTGTTGATTATCCAGAGCGCATTGAAGTGAATTATATGTTGGCAAGTTTTACTAAGAACACTGAATTCATTCTTAAAGTAAAACTTCCTAAAAAGAATAGTGATGATGTTCCAGAAGTAGAGTCAGTTTGCTCGCTATGGAAATCTGCTAACTTTCTTGAACGTGAGACTTACGACATGGTTGGGGTCAAATTTAACAATCACCCTGATCATAGAAGAATACTTTGCCCTGAAGATTGGGAAGGTTACCCACTGAGAAGAGACTACGTTGTCCAAAAAGAATGGGCTGGGATGGAAGTGAATCCAGCGCATAAGGTGAACTCTGGTGATCAGAACTTTTTCAAAGAAGTTGTCGAAAAGATGGGCGGAGATAAAAAGAAAGTCACCTACAGTTGGAAAAGTGACGCTGAAGCTTAATTAAGAAAACTAAAATAGGATTGGATAATTGGCCATGATTGAAATTAACGGAAAAGATATTGGCGATCTCACAACTTTAAATTACGAAAAAATGAAGTCAGATCTCTTGACCCTTAACATGGGACCTCAACACCCTGCGACCCACGGTGTTTTGAGAGTTGAGATTAAAACTGACTCAGAGATTATTGCTGAAGCGACACCTTACATAGGGTATCTACACCGCTGCTTTGAAAAACATGCAGAAAAAATTGATTATCGCGGAGTGATTCCCTTTGTGGATCGTATGGATTACCTCGGTGCCATGGGCATGGAATGGGGTTATGCCTTAACAGTTGAAAAAATGTTAGGAACAGAAGTCCCAAGACGCGCACAATACATCAGAACGATCGTTGGCGAACTTCAAAGAATTGCCTCACACTTATTATTTTACGGAGTTTATGCCATTGACCTCGGTGCCTTCTCTCCCTTTCTTTATGCTTTTGATGAAAGAGAAAAAGTCTTAAGACTCTTTGAAGAGTTAAGTGGTGCTCGTCTTCTTTATAACTATATTTGGATTGGTGGCGTCTGGAACGACATTACTGATGATCAATTAAGACGAATTACTAAGTTTGTAGACAACCTCGAAGAGGAAGTTAAAACCTATCATAAGCTTGTGGGTGAAAATAAAATCTTTATAGAAAGAACAGCTAACGTTGCCGTTATTTCTGAAGAGATGGCCTATCAATATGGTGCCACAGGTCCCATTCTTAGGGCTTCTGGTGTTGACTGGGATCTCAGAAAGAAAAGACCTTATGGGATTTATGAGGAACTAGATTTTGATGTTCCTCTCGGTAAAGGCGAGAAAGGTCAGGTAGGTGATTGCTGGGACCGTTACCATGTAAGAGTTCAAGAAATTAATGAATCGATTAAAATCCTTCGACAATGTCTAGATGGAATTGAAGAAGGCTCTATAATGGGTAAAGTTCCTAAGGTGCTTAAAGTACCAGAAGGGGAAATCTATTTGAGAACAGAGTGTCCTCGTGGAGAACTTGGTTACCACCTTGTTTCTGACGGTGGTAAAACTCCATATCGTTTAAAAATTAAGTCTTCATGTTTTACTCATGTAAGCATGTTACCAGAATTGGCTCCAGGCCAAATGATTGCTGACTTTGTGGCCACGATTGGCTCTATTGATATTGTTTTAGGTGAGGTTGACCGATGAGTGGAATAACTCCAGATATTTCTGATTTTGCGACCAAAGAAAATCTTGATTACTATGATGACCTTACCTTTGGTAAATGGCTCAAGAATATTGGTATTACAATTAAGTCTTGCTTAACTGGATTGGCGATAACCGGAAAGGTTATCTTAACCAAAAAAGCAGTCACGATCGAATACCCAGAGGTAAGAGAAGAGTTACCATCAAACTCTCGTTCACGTCTTTTTAACGATGTGGATAATTGCATAGCCTGTCTTCAGTGTGCCGCTGCTTGTCCAGTTGATTGTATTTATATCACGGCCACAAGACGAGATAAGGAAGCGCCAAAGCTTAAGACTGATGATGGTACTCCAATTAAACTCGATCTTAAGCAATACACCATAGATACGGCCTTGTGCTGTTACTGTGGTCTTTGTACAGTTGTCTGCCCAACAGAGTGTTTAACTCACACAACGGATTATGAGTTCTCTCAGTATACTGTTGGTGAAATGAAGTACGATTACTTGGAAGAAGATATTCGTGCTTGGAAGCATCGTATCGTTAAGTAGGAAGTATGAAAAAAACGGCTGAAGAAATTCTCTCTAATATAAAAAACTTACCCGTTGATGAATATGCAACACCCTGTACAGTAACTGCTGATGTTTCAGACTCTGTTCAATTCCTCATTCAGTTAATGAAGGACAAGGGAGTGCGCCATATTCCTATTTTTAAAAAGGGTGAACTCGCGGGAATGGTGAGCGATCGTGACGTTCAGAATCTTCAGGACTCTGAACTTGGTGCAGGGGAAATCATGAGCAAAGATGTTTACGAAGTGGTCTCTGGTACACTTCTTAGAGAAGTCGTTTTTGAAATGTCTTCAAAGAAGATTGGCTCTGTTATCGTTACTAATGATGGAGAATGTTCAATCTTCACTTCAGTAGATGCTCTCAACGCTCTTAACGAAATCCTTCAATAAAAATTAGCAAAAAGGCAGCTCTTCTAGGTGTCTTTTGAAAAACTCAATGACTTTTACCTGGGCCTGACTTCTTGTAAGTACAGACCAATAAAAAGCCCTTCTTGGAAAGAGAGTGCCTTGTGTTCTATTTGCTCTTTTGCTGCCCTTAATTTGTATTTCCATAATATCAAGGGCGCAGCGTATATTGGGAAGTGGTTTTAGAATATTCGATACATTCAAAGCAGCACACCCTCCATACGGCTTTCTATCGGATAAGCTCAATTGAAAAAGGCCTTGAGACCATTCATCCAATGGTTCTTCAAAATAGCGCGTATTGGGATTGAAAGATGACTCTTGCGAGCTGATTGAAGCCATAAAGACTAACCAAAAGTGCTTCTTTTCTTCTGTTGTGGCGCTTGCATAACCATGACAGTTTAGCTTTCCTAGGTCTTCTGGGAGAAGGTTTATATCTAAGAGGTAAGTGTCATTAAGGTAAGTGATCAGTCCACTAGACCAAGTGCTTTTCCAAGTGTGTGGATACCATCGAAGCTTAGAAATACTAGGTGGCCGATCTTGGTTGTCGCTACTAATTTGACGAGGAGGGGTTTGCCCATTGATGTCAACGTTTTGCCCTTTATCTTGACCACAACCAAATAGTAAATGAGTCAGCATAAAGTAGAGTAAAACTCTTTTCATCAAGATCCCCTTGGTTAGAGAAGGTTTTAAGAAAACCTCTTTCCAGTAATATCTCTTTTAAAAAAGATGAAAAGTATGAGTTTATTGTTGTTAGTCTGACTTAAGATGGCAAGACTTCTCAAAAATAAAAGAAGCTTTACTTGATAAGATCGATCTTACATTCATTAAAAAATAATACTACTTTTAAATATTTTTAACTTTGATAAGCTAGCTGCTCACAGTATTGGGCCTATTATGAAGTTAAAGTATTTATTATTTTTTTCTCTTTTCATGAGTTCAACTTTCGCCGGGTTTCACGAATCGAATCGTCCTTTTGGGCACAATCTTTCTCATACCGATTATTTCCCTGAAAATTCTTGTAGCGTTGGTTTGCAAGTTGTTGCCTGTGGCAAGAAAAGGTGGGCGATTGGAACAAGTCCTTTTCTTATTAGTATTTATAATATGAACAATATTTACTTCTTAACTAGGCTTGGTAGGGAAATAAATGGCAATAAGAAAACATTACAGGTCGCCTATTTTAATACTTTCTCTGAAGAGGATATTGATAATCCAAATAACTCGAGTAGAAGGTTAAACTCCAAATACCAACAGCACTCAGTAATGGCCTATTATATTTATTCTCAAAATGTTCGAGATAATTATCGTCTTCATTGGAATACTAGTGTTTCTTATTTCTTTGACGATAAACAACCATTTTCCTTAAGAAGGCCTACTTACCATAAGCGAAAGTACCAACTAAACTTTACAACCCTTCATGAAGTTAAAATGACTGAGTTCATGGGAATTCAAGGAGAGTTAGGTATGATACACCTTGAGGATCGCTACCCAAGAGTTCATACAGGAGCGTCCTTGTTTTTTAAAAGTAAGCATTGGTTATTCCAACTAGGCTTTACTTTGACCTCAACTCCAGATGGTTTGTTTGTTAATCCAGTTGAGCCCAATCGATTTGATTATCAACAAGAGCTACGATTAAATAAGAATGGCTACAATGATCCCTTCGATAAAAATAAAATAAAAGAAGACTTCTCAATGCATCCAGAGATCGCTATCCAATACCACTTTTAATTTCTTACGAATAAAGAGCACAGGCGACAGCAACGAGAGAGAAGAAGAGCCCAAGTGCTTTCATTGTGTTAATAGGCACTTTATCAACGGTAATATCCCAGAGAATTGAAGTCACCATTTGCGCCACAACAATCAATACTGTCACTTTAACGGCACCAATGCGAGATATTCCAACGGGAATGCCGCTGATAATGATAAATCCACAAATACTGGGAATAATGTACCACCATTTAAAACTCGAAAGAGGAGCTTTTGCTCTAAAAAAATCGGGAAAAGCTTCTGGGTATTTTAGGACTCCAAAGTAAAAAACGAGAGAGTAAATTAGAACAAGAACATTTCCAATAAGGAGGGAGTGGGCCAAGCCTAAAGGTGCAGACATATTGCGGTTAAATCCCCCCTGTAAGATACCAGAGACACCAACAGCGATTGGGATAAGAAATGTCCAATTCATAAAAATCCTTTAACTTTCCTTCTGGAGGAGAAGTCCTTTTAAGTAATCTCCTTCAGGGAAATAATCTAGAAGAGGGCAATCTCCCTGAAGTTTTATTTTTTTGATAATTTTAAGGCCAGAATCTTGGCAGTATTCTCTCATTGTTTCTTCGTATTTTTTACGAGTAATACTGTGAGTGTTTATAAAACAAAGAGCAAGGCCCTTTGGTTCTAATAAATCATAAAAGAGCGGAATAAGCTTTCTATATGCCTTTAATGAAGTCGTTGTTTTTTTTCCATCACTACTAAAACTTGGAGGATCGCATAAAATAAAATCAAACGATTCATCCTGCTTCTTTAAGTTTTGCAGTGCTTGTAAGGTATCTGATGTTATGGATTTGTGGTTCTCGCTTAAGTTATTAAGGGCCACATTTTCTTCAAGCCATTGGATATATTTATCTGAGAGGTCTACGCTGGTAACTTGAGAAGCCCCTTTTTTGAGAGGATATAAAGACCATGCACCAGTATAGGCATAGAGGTTTAAGACTGATTTACCGTTCCAATCATAATCAAGATCACTTCGAATAGAAGACATATCACTGTAAAGACCTAGGTCATAACCTTGGTTGAGCTTAACTTTGTAATTTACCCCGAATTCATTAACTTCTAGTTCTTGGGGCATCTTCCCCCATATAGGATTTAAGGGTGTTTCCTTGGAGTCATCACGTTCCTGCCAAGCAATCCAGTTAACAGTATACTGATGATCATTTGCCAGACTTTTTATAAGAGGAGTGAGTTCTTTTTGATATTTCTTCCAGTAACGAGCATAGGATTGAATGACGAGGCCATCTTTGAGTAGAAGAAGAAAGAGTCCTGGCACGAGGTCTGCCTCACCAAAACATAGGTAGATATTCTCTCTTTCATGAGAAACGTATAATTCTTTTCTTTTTGAAAAAGACTCTTCAAGTCTTTCCTTAAGGTCTTCTAGGAAACTGAAGTCTTTGCCAGGGTTTACTTTCCATAGGCGTGCTTTTACTTTCGGATGAGCGGTGTCTCCTATGAGGAGAAACTCTTCATTTCGTTTTCCTTGGGCAACAAGGAAGCGATCCTTGGCACGAAATTTCTCAGTAAAATTATCTTTTATTATCCAAGGGTGTCCCTTGGCCAAATGGCGTATGCTTTCTGGGTGAAGGGAAACGGATTGAGGCTTCATGAATTCTTAGTGCAAAAGTTTTTCAGGAACATCTTTTGTTCTTTCTGAAATTTCTTCTATCGTGTCTTCCATTCTGAGAATGAGTTCATTTGTTAATCGAAAGGGATCACTAAACTCATTTAGACCTAGACTTCTAAGGCTATCTTGTTCCTCTGAAGAGAGAGGAGAATAAGGATCAATTTTTAGACATAAATCTTTAAGAGAGTTTGCGCGTGCATTGAGCTCTTTTAAAGAGAGATTCTTTAAATTAAGGGGTGAAAAGTTCTTCATGAATGGAGTCTCCCTTATTGAACACGGCTCGTCAATTAACCATTAGTAATAGGCGCATCATTTGCAGTAGCTTCATAACATGTGGGTAATTATTTGTTTAATAATATTTATTTTATTCATACCAAGTGATGTATTTGGTGGCGTCATTCTACGTATTATTAACTACTTTCAGGAGAGGAGTTTGCTCTACAGGGGTCAGAAACTTTATCAATGGTTGGACTCATTTGGACCGGGAATGGTCGCTTTTAACCTAGGAGTAAGCCTGCCGCCGCAAAATATTTATCGAGAATATGGAGAGTTGATTCATGCCACTTGGCATCAAGTACAGAAGTCAGGTGGGCAGGTTGGAGAGCTTATCAAGAATATTAAAGGCTCATTACGGGAAGACCTTAAGAGAACCCAGAGAGAGCAGCAGGTCTTAAGAGGGGCGTACGGTCAGCTTGGTTTTATGGTGGCGATGGTTTGGTCGTATCTTATTCTTTTTGAATGGCTTATTCATGTGGGCTTTCCACCTGTTTTTTGGCTAAGCATTATAATTTGGCAATTAATGGGAGTCTTTATCTTTCACTTTCTCTTAAAGAGAAAAAGGCACCAGCTTTTTCGCCCAATTAACTCGCTCTTGGGTTTAGTGCTAGAGTTGACACTCATTAGCTTCCGAGGCCATTTAGCCCAGGTTTCACTAACTTGTGACGGAGTTGTTCTTAAAGGCCCCTATGAAAATTTTGAAAAAAGACTGCATTGGACCTTAAAGAATTGGCAGAAAATGGGCGCTGCCTCTAAGGCCAATATAATTGAGCTTCAAGAGGACCTTATTGTTCTTTCACAGGATGCCACTGAACGCTTTATTCCTTGGCTCAAAGGGCTAATTTTCCTTTGGGCCTTGGTCTTTGTTTTACCGCTATTGTTTGCAGGCTCACTTTTTGGACTCTATAAGCTTACCGTTGTATAAGAGACACTTAAAAAAATACTAATACTTAAGGGTAGATGCACTATGGCAAAAGATCGTCCAGCTAATGAGAAACAAATTATTTATTCCATGAATCGCGTGGGCAAAGTTTTTAAACAAAAACATGTCCTTAAGAATATTAGTTTGTCTTACTTTTACGGAGCTAAGATTGGTGTACTTGGTTTAAACGGCTCTGGTAAATCTACACTTCTTAGAATTATGGCGGGACTTGATGAAGACCATCTTGGTGAAACCACAATCTCTAAAGGCTACAGTGTTGGCTTTTTAGAACAAGAGCCTAATCTTGATCCTGAAAAAACTGTTCGTGATGTTGTCTCTGAAGGTGTCCAACAAATCATGGATGACCTAAAAGAGTTTGAAGATATATCGATGCAGTTCTCTGAGCCTATGAGCGACGATGAGATGAATAAGCTTTTGGATAAGCAGGCAAAGCTTCAGGACCGTCTTGATGTATCAAACGCTTGGGATATTGATAGCCGCCTTGAACTTGCGATGGATGCTCTTAGATGTCCTCCGAGTGATCAAAAATGTGGTGTACTCTCTGGTGGGGAAAAAAGAAGAGTAGCCTTATGTCGTCTTCTTTTAAAAGAACCAGACATTCTTTTACTCGATGAACCTACTAACCATTTAGATGCAGAAACTGTTTATTGGTTAGAGCGCCACTTACAGTCCTATAAAGGAACTGTTATAGCCGTAACCCACGATAGGTACTTTCTTGATAATGTTGCCGGTTGGATTTTAGAACTTGACCGAGGACAAGGAATTCCTTTTGAAGGAAATTACACCAACTGGCTTGAACAAAAACAGGCTCGTCTTGAGCGCGAAGAAAAGAGTGAGAGTAAAAAGCAAAAGGCCCTCAAAGAAGAACTTGAATGGATTCGCTCTTCACCAAAGGCCCGTCAGGTAAAGTCTAAGGCCAGAATTCGCGATTACGAGCAACGAGTAAACGAATCAAAAGAAAAATACTTTGAAACAAATGAAATCTTTATTCCTTCAGGACCACGCCTCGGTGATGTTGTAATCGAAGCTCAGGAAATTTCGAAGGCCTTTGGAGATAAGGTTCTCTATGAAAACCTTTCGTTCAAATTGCCACCAGGTGGTATTGTTGGGGTTATTGGACCTAACGGAGCTGGTAAGACAACTCTTTTTAGAATGATCATGGGCCAAGAAAAGCCTGATGCTGGATCTTTTAAAGTTGGGGAAACGGTTCAACTTGGTTATGTAGACCAAGGAAGAGAACTAGACCCTAATCAGACTATTGTTGATTTAGTTAGTGGTGGCACAGAGTTAATTAAACTTGGTGATAAAGAAGTCAATGCTAGGGCCTATATTGGTAAATTTAACTTTACGGGTGAAGATCAAAAGAAAAAGGTAAGTGAGCTCTCGGGTGGTGAACGAAATCGAGTTCACCTTGCCTGTACTCTTAAAGAGGGCGGCAACGTTCTTCTTCTCGATGAGCCGACAAACGATCTTGACGTTAACACTCTACAGGCCTTAGAAAAAGCTCTGGTTGATTTTGCAGGTTGTGCTGTCGTTATCTCCCACGATCGTTTCTTCCTCGATCGAATTGCCACTCACATGTTAGCTTTTGAGGGTGACTCTCAGGTTACATGGTTTGATGGAAACTTTTCTGAATATGAAGAGGATAAGAGAAAACGCTTAGGTGATCAGGCCTTAGAACCTAAAAGAATTTCTTATAAGAAACTTAAGAGGGACTAGTCTATGATTGTCGCCAAATTTGGCGGAAGCTCTGTAAAAGATGCTGAGGCCATGCGCGCCTGTGTGAATGTGGTGAAATCTACTCCAGAGCTTGGAGTGGTCATCATCTCAGCAACCTATAATTCCACCAATGAGCTTGAGAGGATTTATCTATCCCTCTCTAATGGTGATAAAAACGCCGCAAAATCGCAATGGCAAGAAATTGAGAAAAGGCACCATGAAATGGCCAAGGAGCTCGGCGAATTCTGTATCGCTCCTATTCAGGCCTTAATGGATTCCTTTAATTTTAAATTAAAAGAACTCTTTACCCTAAAATCTTTTGATGCTCACCATCGCGACTTAATCCTGTCCTTTGGCGAAAATATGTCCAGCCTTCTTTTTCAACTTACTCTTAAAGAGGAGTTTAAAGGAGAGCGTGAGGTTTACCTCGTTCCCGCAACATCTTTTTTAAAGACAAACTCAAACTTTGGACTCGCAGCTCCCAAACCAGAATCTATTAAGCTTTATTGTGAGGGGCTTTTTAGAGAAGGACTTAACAATGGTCATCTCTTTGTCACTCAGGGATTTATTGGTTCTGATGGTCAAGACCAGGTAACAACCTTAGGACGAGAGGGGTCGGATTACTCTGCGACTCTCGTTGCGAGTGCACTTAATGCCTCAGAAGTTCATATTTGGACAGATGTTGATGGGGTATATTCTGCAGATCCAAATATTATTAAAGATGCTAAAAAGCTTGAGGAACTTACCTATGATGAAGCAACAGCTTTTGCCTCTGCCGGTGCAAAAGTTCTTTTCTCAAAAACTCTCGCTCCACTTATCAGTGCAGATATCCCCTTAAAAGTCGGTAAAACAAATGACCCTGCAGCTGCCGGTACTTGGATTCGTTCTAGTGTCTCTATGCCAAAAGATCTTATCGGGGTCACGGCCAAGGAGCGTTCTGATGGTTTGATCCTGACTCTTGTTGGTAACGGTGTCTACGACTTGGATATTGAGCACTCAGAAATTGACCGAGGTGACATCTATCGTAGTTTTTATCATCAAGGTGGAGATTGTGAGGATATTCTTAAACTCTGGTATGAGCGTTATTTTTCTTAGTTCCACATCTCATAATAGGGAGTCATCCCTTCACACCCTTTTACTTCTAAAATATTAACAACTTTTTTATTCTCTAAATGAAAGATAAAATCAATACCTTGGCAAACAAGCTTTAGGACATCGTGATAACTGATATTCATTTGCCCAGAGTAGACCTGAAAGAGAAGGCATAAACGGTGGAGTGCATCTAATGCAGAGTTGGCATGAAGAGATGCCATCATTCCCCCATGTCCAGTATTGATAGATAATAGAAAGGGCACCACTTCCGAACTTCTGATCTCGCCCAAGACTAATCGGTCAGGTCGCATCCTAAGGGCATAGTGACAAAAGTTTTTTAATTGCTCCTCTTGATGGTTTGTTGCTAAGAGCTGAGTGGCAAAGGGAGAGCTTGGTCTTAATTCACTAGTATCCTCTAATGTAATAATATGCTCTCTTTGGGGAACCTCCTCTATAAGAGCTTTAAGGAAGGTCGTTTTTCCTGAGCCAGTGGCGCCGCAGACCAGTATATTCTTCTTTTTCACGAGACACTCTTTAAGCAAAGATATTTGACCAGAGGTGAGAGAGAAGGATTCAAGGTTAAAGGACTTTTTTCCTTGGGCCCTAAAGAAAACTTTACTAGGATTATCTCCGCATAAACTCTGGTGAACCGCCGTTACTCGCCAGTCTGACTTAAAAAGATGTGCCTGAAAACTTTGGAAGGCCTGGCTTCTATTCCATAAAATACCATTTCTAATGCATAGAGTTTCAAGAGCAAACTGGTAGTCTTCATTATCCAAAAATACCTGAAAGAACTCTTTCCTCTTATTTCCAATAATTTGAATCCACGAATTTGAATGAATGATAACCTCCTCAATTGTATCATCGACATAATCATGGATAAGAGAGAGCAGAAACTTAAAATTCAGGAGATTTAAAAGCCAGTCTTTTAAAAGAGTCCTTTCATCATCTGTGAGGTCATAGCCTTGTTCTTCTAAGTAATTAATGGGCCCATCTAGATTGCTTAGCTCTAGGTATTCAGCTCTTTTAATCAATTCATTAATATATTCTTTAATAAGAAATCGATAATAGGGAGTGGACTCATAATATTTGGGTAAGTTATTCATTTAATCTCCTCTATTCTAATGAGACACAGTATCTTCTTATAGGTTTCGTTGACCGCTCTTCCAGAAAAGAGACTTCCAAATAATGGAATGTCTGAGAGGTAGGGGAGCCCTACTTTTTTATTGTGATTTACTTTGAATCCAATATCAAAAAGTACAACGGTTTGATTTTTTTCAATGAGGAGATGACTCTCTTGAAGGTTCTTAGAAATTCCACGCTCTCCAGGTGTCGAGAGGTTGGTCTTATAGCTTACATTTAGTCTTTCCGAATGAGGTTTTAAAATGACATCCAAAGATAGTCCTGCAAATCTCCACTCTTGTGTGGCAACACCGTTGGTGACACTTTGTAAAAAGGGTATCTCTTGTCCTAAACGAACTTTGATATTTTGAGAAAGCAGCCCTCTGATGATGGGATGGGCAAGTGTTTTAGATTTAAAATTCTCTTTGTTAAGGGCAATCGAATTGGAATCAATGAGTGCTAATGGATTTTTCATTAAGATGTCAGATAACTGACCATCGACTTTTGAGAGACCAAAGTTGAAGGCCTCTCCTTTTGAATTCTCAAATTGTTGTAAAAAAAAGACTACCTTGTATTGGCGGGTGGCAGTAAGGAGGTCTTCATTTTGCCAGCTAATAAAAAAATCTTTTTCGAGAGTCTTTAATTTCTTCGCTAAGGCCTTTGAAGTTTCACATTCAATGATAATTTTTTTTAGAGAACACTTTATTTTAGTTAGTCCATAACGTGATTGCTTAACTAAGAAACTAGAGTAAACCTTTTTGGAGAGTTCTACTGATAGATTCACATTTGAGATGTTAATGAGATTGAGGTTCTTCGAGTAAACCGCCAAAAGGTTGTGATAATTTTCAATGTCTTTTAATTCTCCAAAAAGGTGAACGGACCGGCCTTTTATTTGATGAACTAAAGGTAAGTCCTTTAATTGGAGTAGGACTTGTTTAATTTTTAATTGTTGTGATTTATGGATAACGAAGACTTCCATCTTCTTAGGTTCACTACTGGCCCTCGTCCAAATAAGGAGGTCCGAGAATCCCAGACCGACCCCTTTGAGTAATAGGTCTCCATTTTCTAAGCTCTTCACATTGAGAACCTCTTTATTGCCTACAGTGAATTTAGTTAGGCCTGGAAAATTAACTCTTATAAGTTCTCCCTTTGTCAGGGTGTGACCTAGAGATTTGTTATCACTTGTAAGTTGTTGGAATGTAGTATTTTTTACATTATTGCTGGCCAGCGTTGCGTTGAATGAAAGAACTATTGATAGAAGTCCTTTGACAAGAAAGTGAGAAGTCGGTAAAACCTCCAAGTTAACGAAATTATGACGTAGGCGGCGTGTCGCCTGTTTTGTCAGTTTACTGATAGAGAATACGTACCGGAGTTGAATAATGGTTTCTAATACTAGAGTTACAAGAAATAAAAGAGCTAGCAAAAAAGTAAAAATGGGCCAAAAGAGAAAGGCTCGTAATAACAACAAAGGGACTACCCCTAAGTTTGCTATCCATTTAGAAAAATCAGAAAAATAAGCTTTTGATCTATAGTTAATCATTGAGCCTTCCGTTGGAAGGCTTTTTCAGTTTTTTCATTAATTTCTACCAGCTGACTTAAAGTATTCTTTATAATTTTCTTTCTTTGATGAATGATGACCACGTCCTCATCTCTAAAACAAAGCTGTAAAATTACATCCAAGTTTCTCGTACATTTAATATTTTCCTTATCCCACTTAACGAGTTCTTCTTTATCTAAAGCATTTTCTTCTAAGAACTTTTGAGTAACTCTCTGCTGCCAAGGGCTTGGACTACCACTTAAAAGAGCGAGCTCAGCTGAAGAAGAGAGGCTTAGTATGAGGAGTACGAACAAATTAAAAACTTTAGAATAGTACTTCATAGGGTTTTTTCTTCCTTTTAATTTGATTATTTGCAGTTTCCATCGGTGGATAGATCTGCCATGGCCCGCGTGCCTTTTTTATAGTGTTTAGACTACTTTGATGAACCTCTAAAATACCCTTGGTTCCAGTTGGTCCTAGTGGGTCGTCATCAATCCCTCTGAGATAGGCAGAGATAACGATGACCTGATTTTCTTGAAAAAGACTAACCTTAACCTTGCTTCCTTTGGCCGGTGTCGTCGCATAATTCCACACAGGAAGCTGGAGAACTTGGTGATCTTCTTCAATTGGGACTTCCTTTCTTTCTGGAGCCTCTGAAGGGTTAAGAAAAAGTAGAATCCAAAATATCTGGGAAAGAAAAAAAAGAAGAGTGAACTTTATTTGCAGGGCCTTACTCTTTTTCTTCCATTCCTCCTTAGGGCTAAGGGCGTTTTCTGATTTTTTTTGGTGGGTCCCCTTTGTGCCACTGTTTTGAGAATTGGGAAAACTGTTGTTTTTGAACTTTTCTAAAATGTTCTGCTCCTTTTCTAAATGAAGTTACCAGTAACAACTGAAGGGTCATCGCGACCATTAAGACTCCAATCCACATCCTTAATTATGATGATAAAGAGAGAAGGGGATTTCTCGAGAGTGACTAACTTGTATTTTGGGATCAAACGAAATTTTTCCAGTTATGAGAAAAAGAAAAGGAAAGCTCTTGTGGGAAGGAAGCTTGAAACTATAGGCCTTCTTTTTGATTTGTACTGTTCCAGATAAATTGCGAGAAATTGTAATTCCTCTTTTCTTAAGAGGAAAGGCCATTAGAGGAAAGGTCTTTTGAAGGCCCTCACAGGACTTCTGAGTGAGGGCCTTTGAATATACCCATAAGCTTTTGACCTCTTGAATCTTTTGGAGGACTTTCTTCATCTGAACCAAATAGGGGGCAGGGTGAACGAGCATAGAGGCATTGATGACTTGAATTGAAATGTTCGTTCTCTTTATAAACGTTAGGTGATCGTCATAACGATCAAGAGTGCTCTTAAGGCACAAGTAAGTTTTCTTTCGTTGTTGGTTCTCTAAATGAATCATCATAAACTTCTTATAAGAAAGTGTTAGAAAGAGTGCGAAGACGGTTATGAGTAGGGCGAGTGATAGAGTGAGGCTTCCTCTCTCTCCACCAGTGAGGTCTCTTAATAGATGATTTTTTTCCAAATGAATCATGGAGAACAACTTCTTGATTTTCATTTTTGATCCAAAGGCGCTGCCGGCAAGAGGGGATCCTTTTCACATAGCTTTTATATCTGTGTAAGCCTTGGGTTAGATGCCTCAGCTTTTGGCCTTCATTTAGTGCAAAGCAATTGAGCTCTTTGGTCACTTGAAAGCATGAGGCAGTGAGGATCATAAAGAGACCGATCGCCAAGATATTTTCACTAATAAGCATTAGCGAAGCCTCATATGTTTAGCGACTTGGGAGTTCATATTATCGATTCTCGTTTTTAACCTCTCTCCAAATGTTTTAATTCCTACCAAACAGAAGATTCCAATGAGAGATGTGAGGATGATATATTCCAAAACAGATTGCCCTGAAGAGTTATTAAGAAAGAATTTTGCTGGTTGTTTTTTTGCCTTAGTCACGTGACCTCCTTATTTAATAGGGGTTTTGACATTTTGAGCGTGTCTTGTTGAGTGTTTTAGTCAGAGGTTGCTTTTATGAAATGGACTTTTTTACCCCATAAAAAGTTTTGCACGAACTGCATAACCCATCTAAAATTAAGTACATGGACGAGAATACAAAACTTTATGTCTTTTCAAAGAGAGAGGTTGCTTTAATCTTCCTCTTTATGTTTCTGATCGCTTTGACCTCTTTTGTCTTTGGGGTGAAGGTTGGGAAGAATTACTCCTTTGAGCAAGCTGGCTTTACGACAGAAGACCGTACCCAAGTTGAGCTCCTTAGTGGGCAAGAGGAGATGGTTAACGAAGTTGTAAAAGAGCAGCAGCAAAGTGAACCCAAAAAGGAACCTCTTGGTGATCTGAATAAGAAGCTCGAAGAGCATATCAATACGGAGACCAGCGGCCAGGGAAAGCGCTTAGAAGATAAGCCGGATCCGACTCCAACACCGGTAGAGTCGGATATGACTGATAGTGGCAATCAAATGGTCGAGCCCGTTCCCGGGACAGTAGTCGAGCCAGAGCAAGGGGCAAAATCTCTAAAAGATCAATACAGTGGTAAGTACACTATTCAGTTGGGCTCACACCGGTCTCTAGATGAAGCAGAAGCTTTTGCAGAGGGATTTAAGGTCAGAGGCTACAATCCAATTATTAATGAAGTCGAACTTCCTAATCGGGGAGTTTGGTACAGAGTGAGTTTAGGGGTCTTTGAGACCGTTACTGAAGCAAAAGATTATGTAAAGAAAGAGAACAGTCTCTTTCAAGGTCAAGATTACGTCTTTGTGCGTTTTGATTAAGTTCACTTTCTAATAGAAAATCATAATAGAAATCAATTAAATTAAAAATTAAGGAAGACCCATGAGTGAAATGGTTGAGAGTCAACTCTATGCAGTTGTTATGGCCGGTGGAAAAGGCACACGATTTTGGCCAGAATCTACCCGTAAAAGACCGAAGCAATATTTAAATTTGACCGGTGGAGATTCTCTATTAGGGAAAACACTGCAGCGCTTTGAAGGTCTTGTTGGTGCCAATCAGCGTTATGTTGTGACAGTAAAAGAGCAAGAATTATTAGCGAAAGAATGTGGTGCAAATAAAATGGCCAAAGATGGTTTAATTTTTGAGCCTAGTGGTAGAAATACGGCACCATGTATTTTACTGAGTTTGGCCGCTCTTGAAGAGAAAGGCGCCAACGGAGATGATGTGATTGCCATTGTCCCATCAGATCATGTGATTTTAAACGAATCAGGTTTTAGAGAAACAGTTCAAAAGGCCGCAGAAATGGCCTTGAAAGAAAAGGCGATTGTAACTATTGGAATTAAGCCTAACTTTCCTCATACGGGTTATGGCTATATTCATAGAGCCTCTGAAGTTAGTGCGGATGTTTTTAGTGTGTCTGATTTTAGAGAAAAACCCGATAGAAAAACTGCTGAAAATTATTTGGCGACAGGGGAGTACTTTTGGAATGCGGGTATGTTTGTCGCCTCATTAAATACTTTGAAAGAAGAGTTTTCAACCTGTTCTCCAGAGACTTTTAAGCACTACGAAGATTTAAAAAATTCTGTTTCTGATGACTCTGCCCTGGCCGAGGTTTACGCAAGACTACCTGAAGATTCTATTGATTATGCTGTGATGGAAAAAAGTAAAAGAGTAATGGTCGTGGCCGCGGATTTTGATTGGAACGATCTTGGATCATGGGATGCGTTAGAATCTGTGGTGGACTCTACAGAAGGTAATACACTCGTGGCCCAAAGAGCTCATTTTCTTAAAGAGGCCAAGGGAAATATCGTTTTTGCAGCGGGCAAACATGTCAGTTTGATAGGAGTTGATAACTTGATTGTTGTTTCAAATGAGCAATCGCTTGTTGTGTTACCGAAAGAGCGCTCTCAGGAAATAAAAGAAATTGTTAAATCACTACAAGAAAACAGTGAGTTAACTGACCTTATCTAATGTTTTCAACTAATTACTAATGTTTTGATTAAAAGTAGCCGATACCTGTTTTTGTTTGAATGTTCAAACTAATGTGTTAAGATGCAAACAGAGGTATTATCTATGTACGCATGTATTTGTCATAAAATTACTGAAAAGGATCTAGAAGAGACGATGCAAAAGTCTAAGGGCAACGTCAATGAGGCCCTAAGAAAGCTGAATCTCGGTTCCAGCTGTGGAATCTGTCTAATAGATGCTCTTGAAAAAGTAGGTATGCAAATCGCCTCTAAAGACTCTAATATGGCCAAGAAATCTTAAGCCATATAGGAGTTATATATGAAAGGCTCACAAGCAATTATTGACGCACTTAATTCAGTTCTTACCAAAGAACTTACCGCTATCAATCAATATTTTCTTCATTCTCGTATGCTCCAAGACTGGGGTCTAGCAAAACTTGGTAAGCATGAATACGATGCTTCAATTGATGAGATGAAACATGCTGATCAGTTAATCAAGAGAATTCTCTTTCTTGAAGGTTTACCCAATGTTCAAAAACTAGATCGTGTTCTCATTGGAACGAATGTTGAAGAAGTGATTGAGTGTGATCTTAAAGTAGAAAATGCAGCTGTTCCTCACCTCAAAGACTGTATTGAAGTGGCAGAAAAAGAACGTGATTATGTGACTAGAGATCTTTTTCGCTCAATTCTTGAGTCTGAAGAACACCATGTTGATTGGTTAGAAACTCAAAAGCACCTAATCAAACAAGTTGGTCTCCAAAACTTCATTCAGGCACAAATGAACCCTGATGAAGCAAGTCACTAAAAATATCTGAAGGCCTGAGACTAAGGGTTGTAAGACTGAAACTCAGGCCAAATTTTAATATCATCTTTCTCAAGCTGCTTTTTTAGATTGGTAAACATCTTAAAAGGCCAACTTGCTTGAACAATATTAATAATCCAGGCTGGAATATTTCCTTTGAAATCCGTAAGTAGAGTAATTTCAAAAAAGGTCGTCTCTTTGGTGAGGCCTTTCATATAGATTGAGCCAATATAGGTTCGGCCTCTTACATACTTTGGATTCAGCGGAGCTCCAGGGTGCTCTGAGCTTTGAATATCGATAAAAAGCGTATTGTCTTTTTCGTTGTAGCGACCTTTGGTCGTAATCACGAAGGTCCGGTCGTTAAAAGGCCAGGGTGAATCATAGCGAGTGTATTCCACTCTTTCATATTTACTTTTTTGCGCCACCAAAAAGGCCTCTTCTAGATTAGGAATCCATTCTTTCTTTCTCTCTGTTGTCGCAAGAATGGAAAGTATTCGCGGCATGGGATGGCCCAGAATGGTTTGTGCTTTAATAGGCACAATTCCAGTTTCCTTGTGTTGAGGAGCCTTGAAAATTTTGATTCCATTCTTTTCCTTTGCAAGCTCCCACTTAAAGTCGCTTGGAGTTAGCGCCAGTAGGGAAGGACAAAGAGTTGCGAGTAAAATCGCCATGTATATTTTTTTCATGAACTTACTTTACCAAAGGGTAGAGCATAAGAGAGCGAGAGAAAATATGTCCTACATGTTTTGTGAAAATATTCTTTATTTCGTCAAAGGTAGGACGTGGGAGTTCAATTTTATAACCTTTTTCGTCCATAATCTTCACGAGACTCTCATGAAAAACTTCTGCACTTCCAGCTTCTGCACCTTTGAAGGCCGCTTCTTGAACATAATAATAGAGGTCTTCCCTTTTGAAGTTTGTATTTTCGATGAGATGGTGAAGGTAATAACTAGAGAGGTAGTTGTGGCCTTCCATTACACGAGATTCGATTTTTTCGTTGTGAAAAACTAAATCTCTGACGGTATCTCTCAGACGGGCGAGTGAGTAGAAGAGCACACCAAAGTTGTCGGGAAGCATAAGCCTTTCTGCTGAGGAATGACTAATATCCCTTTCATGCCAAAGTACAATATTTTCAGCGGCTATTAAGGTGTGAGAGCGTAGCACACGGGCCATACCAGTAAGGTTTTCTCCGCTTATGGGGTTCTTTTTATGAGGCATGGTAGAAGAGCCTTTTTGTCCCTTCTTAAAACCTTCGTGAAGTTCTCCAACGTCAGAGCGGTGGAGATGGCGAATCTCTACTGAGAGTCTTTCCATCGCCCCAGCAATAAGCGCATGGATATTAACCATTTTTGCGATACGGTCACGGGGAATAACCTGGGTACTTAGGGGCTCAACTTTTAGTCCGAGCTCTTTAGCGGCCTTGGCCTCTTGGTCAGGAGTGAGGATAGTGTAATTTCCTACTGCTCCTGAGAACTGAACAGTTAGTTCATTGTCATAAAATTCTTTGAGGTCCTGATAGCGGCGTGCAAACTCATTGTAATGGCCTAATATTTTTTGACCAAAACTCATGGGCTCAGCATACATGCCATGCGAGCGACCCATTGTTATAACATCTTTCATTTCAAGGGCACGTTCGTGAAGAGTGTGTAGAAGGTCCTTGAAGACGGGCATGATAACATCGAGCGAGCGCTTCATTTGAACGACTGTTGCTGAGTCGATGATATCAGAAGAGGTGACACCGAAGTGGAAATACTTTCCAGTGTCTGCATCTAAGTTTTCTGTAATAGAAGTACAAAAGGCGATAACATCGTGACGAGTCTGTGCCTCAATTTCATTAATTCTTTCGACATTGATGACGGCCTTATCGCGAATCGTTTGCGCCGTACCTTCTGGAACTTTGTCGCCTTCAAGGGACTTTAGTATCGCTAGCTCAACTTCTAAGTAAGTAGAAAATTTTGCTTTTTCGTCCCAAAGTTCAGAAATCTCTGAACGGTCGTAACGGGGTATCATAAGGCCTCCAGCATGGTCATAATTTAAAAATAGAAACTTAAGTCAATTCCAAAGCTTAGCCAAGAGAGGACTTGACTGCGCTGCGACGAGGTTTCTCCCTCAAATTCTTGGGAGCGTTCGACGTGGGCCAAGTTATAGCTCATTTTAAGGCCATAGTGAAAGGAGCGGGTTGAGCGACGGTGTAGACCAAAGTCACATTTTAGTCCAGGTCCACTATAACTTTTAACTCTAAGGTTTTGGGTGTAGTTGTACCAGCCAATGCCTGCTGCTGTAGTGGTAAACATTTTGTCAGAGTTGACTAGGTCTTGAATCCAAGTACCTCGGTAAGAGAGTGAGGCTCCAAAGGCAAGAATGGAGTCCTCGGTTTCTCTTAGCTCTGTAGAGTCAGCTCCCTCAAAGGGATTATTGTCAGTAATCTCTTCAAAATTTCCTTGGGCCCTAAAGGCAAAAAACTCAATCCAGGCAAATTCAAAACGGTGAGCGTAGATAAACTCTAGCGATTGGATCGCCGTTAAGGCGGTAAGGTCATTATTGAGGTGATACAGAAAACTTGTGCGGTTAGCGTCTTTTTCGGTGTTGTAGTCACTTAAGAAGAGGCCGCTTTCTACGTCTCTTCTTTTAAGAACTGTTCCTCTTTTTAACGAATCAATTTCTTCAAGCTCTTCTAAGGTGAATGTTTTGGTGAGGCTCTCATCTGTTGGAGCACCATTAAATTGAGCAGCGGTACTTGTGACAAAAAGTAGGGTCATAAGGAGAGTGAAGTACTTCATCATTTGACGGACTCCTTAGCTTTGCCCAGGTTTTCAAAACTCTTGCCAGGAAGTTCATCAACTCCCATTTCTTGCGCGAGTAGGACCTTTTCTCTGGTATGACGATAATATCTCTCTGCCAAGGCCGCATCGCTATAGACGGATTCAAGGAGAGCGTCGGAGAAATTTATGTAAGCTGTTTTTCTATCGAGGTAATTTTCTAAAATAACATCGAAAGTCTTATTGTTGGTTTCACTGGCCGCCTCAAGAACACGAATTTGTTGCTCAAAAGTTCTCACACGGTAGTAAGAGCGTTGGAGGTCGGAGAGAGTTTTGTGACGAGCTTCGGCCAATTGACTGTAGCTTGATTGGCGATTGATAAAACTTCTTTCAGTTGTTCTCTGGTTAAAAAAGCCGCCAACACCTGTAATACTCCATGTCGCATTAACACTGGCCCTTACGTCAATATGGTTGCCATCAATTCCACTTTCATAACGAGTGTTACTGACGCCTGGTGCGAAGCTATGTTTATAAGCGCCAAGATTAACGGAAAATGTGGGCAGAGGTAGGTTTTCTCTTAATTGGATTTGGTATGACCTCTTGGCGTTATTAACATCTTTCGTAGACTCAAGAATTTCGGGATTGTTGGCAACGGCAATCTTTTCAGCTTCTTCAAGGGGCATTTGCACTCTTTCGAAATTGAGACGATCTTTAAGAAGGTAACGGGTACCTGGTTTATCGGTAATTAAAAAAGCCATTTCTTCTTCGGCAACACGCTGGTTGTTACTGGCCTCTTGGAAACTATTTTGCGCTCGGAGGTATTCGGAGCGTGCCTGATAGTATTCTTGGCGGTTGATCTTTCTAATAGAGACTTTTTCGCGGTTGAAGCGGTAAACAAAGGAAGTGTGACGAAGTTGACGACGGTAAATCTCAACAAGTCGAGTGAAGTAGGCGAGTTCAAAATACTTAATGATCACTTGATGTCTAAGGAAGCGCCTTTGTTCTTTAAACGCCCTCGTTGAACGACGGTAAGTCTCTTTATTACTTAGGTAAGCAAGGTAGTCCTTACCCCAATTAAAGATGACATAATCTTGAACGCCAAAACTTAGGGATCCCGTGGGTCTTCTTGAGAAACCACCGCCACCAAGATCACCTTTTTTGATTCGGCCAATTCGTTGTGAATCTGTCTGTAGCGTAAGACTTAGTTGAGGCATCCAAAAAGCTTCTTTGGTGTCTTCCCATGTTAAGTTCAGAATTTCCTCTGAAAAATCTCTTTGGTTTTGATCGTAGTTTGCTCTTAAGGCCTGTTCAATAACAGAGGTAAGGCTAATGGATTTAGCATTATCAATCTTAAAACGGTCAGCTGTTTGGATGGCCACATTGGTAGGTGGTTCTTGCGCCTGTATCTTAGAGAATACTAGGAGCCCCAGCATAAATATAATAAGAAGAGGGATGTCTCTCAACTATTTAACTCGCTTCGTGTGTCTTATGTGTGTCTGCGTTTGTTGTGTGTGATTAAAATTGTAGACTAAACTTTTTGGGTCGGACAACCCTAAGAAGCGATTTCTTTTAATTAAAGGACAATACCGGGACAGCCTTTTCTAATAATATTTTCTTCTTTGTTCTGAATTTGATTGAGAGTGTGTCTAAGCTCCCTTGTGAGGGACTTGTAGTTTTTCCTTAGCTTCACCAAAAGAGTTTTTCTCTCTGGTGGTGTGAGCTTAATGAGGCGCTTGCTACGCTCAACGAGAGCCCTTATTTTTTGCTTATGGTCAATTTTTAGGTCTCTTTGCTTCATGAGTGCACTGCAGCGACGGGAAATTGCAGGGTCAGTGATGACCGTTTGCCTGAAATCTTCCGCCAAGACATATCCGAGCAATAAAGTCGGGAGAAGGTAAGCCAGAATAAGCCTCAAGAGTAATTTACTCATGAAAATAGGATAACATGCCTTGTCCAAACACATTTGCTAATGGTAATTTCTTTCCTTTATAGATTTAAACCCCTGAGGTTTCGCGATTACTTCACCCAAGGCGTTGGTACTCATTCCTAGCCGCTATGATTCTTCCCGTTTTCCGGGAAAACCCCTTGCTACCTTTGCAAACAACTCAATGATTTCTCATGTTTATGAAAGGGCTGCCTCATTGAAGCAATTAATGGGCGGGGAAATTGAAGTTGCAGTGGTTACTGATGACGATCGCATTGAAAATCACCTCAAAGCAAAAGGTCAAAATGTCGTACGGGTAGATGATCCCGTAGAGAGTGGTACGGAAAGAATTTTTTTGGCCTGGCAGAGATATTTTAAAGAAAGGTCCTTTGACTTCATTATCAATGTTCAAGGAGACGAACCTTTGCTTGAGGGCAGGGATCTTCAAGAGTTGTTAGAGTTTCACCATAAGAGTGTTTTTGATATTGCTACAATTGTTTCAGAGAAAACAGACTTTAGTGAGTTTGGTGACCCTAATCGTGTGAAGGCAGTTTATGAGAAAGAGGATGGACGTTGTCACTATTTCTCGCGAGCAAGTGTCCCTCATGACCGAGATGGCGGTCTCTTAAAAAGCTGGTATTTACATATAGGTGTTTATAGTTACCGGGTAGATGCCTTAAAAAAGTTTTGTGAAAACCCGGTTTCAGAACTTGAAAGAATCGAAAAACTTGAACAGTTAAGGGCATTAGGTTTAGGCCTTACTTTAGGTGCTGTTCAGGCCACGCATGAATTTATTGGGGTCGATCTACCTGAAGATATAAAAAAGGTTGAAGGAGTTTTAGGATGAACACAGCAAATAGAAAGCCCCAGAAGAAATTTATATTTATTACGGGTGGTGTTTCTTCTTCTCTTGGTAAAGGTCTTGCTTCGGCGGCCATTGCAAGTTTGTTGGAGAGAAGAGGAATAAAAATAAATATGTTGAAAATGGATCCCTATATTAATGTGGACCCAGGGACCATGAGTCCTACTCAGCATGGTGAAGTTTTTGTTACTGATGATGGAGCGGAGACAGATCTAGACCTTGGTCACTATGAGCGCTTTACCTCACTTACATTAAACAAACAGAGTAACTTCACGACCGGCCAAGTTTATATGCAGGTCATTGAAAATGAGAGGGAAGGTAAGTATCTGGGTAAAACTGTTCAGGTCGTTCCTCACATTACAAACGAAATTAAAAGAAGAATTGACCTGGCCGCTGATGGCGCTGATCTTTTACTTGGCGAAATCGGTGGTACGGTCGGTGATATTGAGTCCCTTCCATTTCTTGAGGCCATCAGGCAGTTTGCTCAAGATGTCGGACATGAAAATGTTCTCTTTGTTCACCTCGTTCTTATTCCTTATTTAAGCGCAGCAGGGGAATTGAAATCAAAGCCGGCTCAGCATTCGGTTAAAGAGTTGCGCTCTATTGGGCTTTCTCCTAATTTAATAATCTGTCGAAGTGATAGAGAGATCGACGCGAGTATTATTGATAAGATTGGGCTCTTTTGTAATGTGCCTAGACCACATGTTTTTAGCTCCATTGATATGGACTCGATTTATAAAGTTCCTCTTAGTTTTCATCGGCAAGGTCTTGATGAGAAAATTACCGAACTCCTTGGAATGTGGACATCTGCTCCCGATATAAAGGGATTAGAAAAAGTCGTTCATAATTTTGATAACCCTCTCGGAAAAGTCCGCATTGGAATTGTGGGGAAATACACAGAGCTTATCGAGTCTTACAAGTCTCTTGATGAGGCCCTCATGCACGGGGCAATGAGTAATCAACTCGAATTGATCCCCACTTATATAGATGCAGAAGAAATTGAAGCGGCCAGTGATAAGTCCGAACTTCTTGGTGACATCGATGGGATCCTTGTTCCTGGTGGATTTGGAGAGCGTGGGACAGAGGGGAAAATTCAAGCAATCCAATATGCACGTGAAAATAATATTCCTTTCTTTGGTATTTGCTTAGGCATGCAATTGGCCATGGTCGAGTACGCAAGAAATGTTGCCGGTTTAGCAAAGGCAACATCTCAAGAGTTTAGTCAAAAAGGTGAGCATGTTGTTCACTATATGGTTGGTCAAAGTGAGGAAGGTGCCAAAGGTGGAACCATGCGCCTCGGTGCCTATGACTGCCACTTAGAGAAAGGTACTCTCGCCCAAAAGATTTATGGCAGTCAAAATATTTCAGAAAGACATCGTCATCGCTTAGAAGTTAATAATGAATATGTTGAAACTCTTAAGAAAGCAGGAATGGTTATTTCTGGTATAAATAAGAAATTAAACTTGGTTGAGGTGATTGAGTTAGAAAATCATCCCTTCTTTATTGCTTGCCAATATCACCCAGAATTTAAATCAAAACCTTTCTCGCCCCATCCTCTTTTTCAATTTTTTATAGAAGAAGCGGGAAAGATTTCAAAAGGATAGTTTTATGAGCCAATCATTTATGATTTTCAGTGGTCCCTGTGTGCTTGAGAGTGAAGATCTGGCCATGGAAGTTGCCGAGTCTCTTAAAGAGCAACTTAGTTCTTTTGGAGACAAAATTGAACTTACCTTTAAGGGCTCCTTTGATAAGGCCAATAGGACAAGTATTGATTCTTACCGCGGTCCAGGCATTGAAAAAGGTCTACAGATTCTTGAAGCTGTTAAGGCAAAAACTGGTCTTCCTGTGATTACAGATTTTCATCTACCAGATCAAGCAGAAGAGGTTGCAAGTGTTGTTGATACTCTTCAAATTCCGGCCTTTCTTTGTCGTCAAACGGATATGATCATCGCAGGCGCAAAGGCCTGTGAAAAATATGGAAGACGTTTAAAAATAA
Source organism: Bacteriovoracaceae bacterium (assembly GCA_017858255.1). GTDB lineage: Bacteria > Bdellovibrionota > Bacteriovoracia > Bacteriovoracales > Bacteriovoracaceae. The sequence goes on along the minus strand of JAFMBV010000038.1, from coordinate 5,909 downwards.
AAAAAGGTCAATTCCTCAGTCCTGAAGAGACAAAGAATATTGTCGATAAGGCCGTAAATTATATAACGAAAGATCAAATACTTTTAACCGAAAGAGGTTCGTCTTTTGGTTACAATAATTTGATCGTTGATATGGCGTCTTTCTCCATTATGAAGTCCTTCGGTGTACGCACTATTCATGATGCCACTCATTGTGTGCAAAGACCGGGCGGTCTCGGTAATAAAACAGGTGGTAAAAGAGAACAAATCCTTGTGCTCGCACGTGCCGCTGTTGCAGCTGGAGCTGATGGTGTATTTATGGAATGTCACCCAGAGCCTGAAAAGGCAAAAAGTGATGCCAGCACTTGTTTAGAACTTACAAAGGTAAAGGGCGTAATAGAATCCCTTTTGAGAATTCGTGAGGCGCTTTAATGGAGATGCGTGATTTAAAAACTGAAGCTAAGAAGTTTGAAGAAAAGCTTAAGAAAATAAAAGTCTGTGCCTTTGATGTGGATGGCGTACTTACTGATGGTAAGGTCTGGTGGGCAGGTGAAGAGATTGGTTGGAATAGAGCGACTAATACTCTTGATGGCTATGGCCTGGTTCTCCTAAAAAGATTGGGCTATAAAGTTGGTGTTATAACAGGTGGGGACTCCTTAAGTATAAAAAAACGTTTTGAAGAAAATTTGAAACTCGATTTTGTTTATTCTGGAAATGAAGACAAGAGAGAAGCCTATAAGAAGTTATTGGCCGAAGGTTATGACAAGTCAGAAATCCTTTACATGGGTGATGAGCATTTTGATATGCCCTTATTGAAAGTCACAGGGTTTTCTGCAACAGTTCCAAACGCTTCTATTGAAGTGAGAGATTGTGTAGATTATGTCACTCAGATGAAGGGAGGAGAAGGCGCCGTAAGAGAGGTGATTGATCTTCTGCGTTTTGCTTGTGATATTGGTCCTCAGATCCCAGAATTTGATATCTAGGGGAGAGTGTATATATGAAGCCTATTGATCCTGAAAAATTTCACGAATTAAAGGAACTTCTTCAGATAGAAGAAACCTTTCCTTTAGAATACATGTTTAAATTCATTGTTCCGACGGGAAAATTGAGTGAAATCCTCTCACTATTTCCTGAGGAGAAGAACTTAAGCACAAAACCAAGCTCCAAAGGGAGCTATATTTCTGTTACAGTAATAAGGGTCATGAAGAATGCTGATGAGATTATAAAAGTCTATGAATCAGTTTCTGTTATTGAGGGAGTCCTCTCCCTCTAAAGATTAAGCTTGAGAGGCAGCGATGGAAAAAAAGAAAAATAAAAAGGCACTTGTTGTTGGTGCCGGTGCTTTTGGAACTTCAATCGGTACAGTATTGGCCTCAAATTTTGATAGCGTAATTCTTAAGGTTCGCTCTAAAGACGTATACGATGCCATTAAAAGTGGTGAGAACTCGGTCTATATGCCAGGTTTGCCAATTCCCCCAAACTTAAAGCCTGCACTTACTTGGGAAGAAGTTGATTCCTATGGAAAAGAAGACTACGAACTTTTGGTAAGTGGATTGCCAACAGCAGGCATTTCTCAATTTTATTTGGAGAATAGAGAGCGCTTTGATAATTATCTCAGCCAGGGCATGCCGCTTGTGTCTCTTAGTAAAGGTATTGACCCTGTAACTCTTGAGATGGCCGACGACCTATTCTTTGATATATTTCCTAAATACCGTGAGAATTTTACTTTCTTAAGTGGACCGAGTTTCGCTAAAGAAATCATGATGGAGCAAATAACTTTGGTGACCCTTGCTGGGCGCAGCCGAAAGGTTGTGAAGCAAGTGATGGATATGCTTGAAGCACCTTATTTTAAATGCCTTGGTTCTTATGATGTGAAAGGTGTACTTCTTGGTGGGGCCTTAAAAAACGTTATCGCTATTGCTGGCGGTATTATTGAAGGGCTTGGTTATAACCACAACACGCGCGCTGCTATGATCACGCGAGCGATTGCCGAGATGCTGCGCTTTGGTCAAGTCTTCAATGCGAGACCTGAAACCTTCTATGGTCTCTCTGGGATGGGTGACCTTATCCTCACTACGACTGGAGGACTTTCTCGAAATAAAAACTTTGGCCTAGAGTTGGCCAAGGGGCGCTCTCCGGAAGAAATCATTAAGAGTCAGAGAACAGTTGTTGAAGGTTATAAAACGGCGAAGGCCGCCTATCACCTTTCTGAGCGCTATGAAATCCGTGCAAGAATTTTTCAAGGTGTTTATAAAGTTCTCTATGAAGGGCTTGAAGCGCGAACAGTTATTGAATCTATGATGCAGGTTCCTGCCAAATTTGAATTAGAATAACTAAGAAGTTACTCTACAGCACGCATAAGAAACTGGCTTTCCTCACCTGTGAAGAGACTCCTCATAGTCTCAGTATTCCCAAATTTTATTTGATCAAAAACAATTGAACGATGAGAAACTGTGGGGCCAGCAATAAAGTCTATATGACTAAGAGGGTCTGGAGTCTCTTCTATTTCTCGTCCTGCTATTCTCGCTGCTTCTATATTTTCCTCAGTCGTATCTCTTAAAATTCTGTTGGCATTAGTAAAATTACTGAAAAGTATATTGGATTCTTCATCAACATTACTTCTTGCAGTCTCTCTCGGAAATCCAATATTGTGACCTGTTTCATAGATTTCTTCTAAACGGCTTCTAGGAATGATGAGCTGAAGAACTTGTCCGTCTCCAGTATTGGCGCGATTTGCCCAGTTGCTTGCTTGCTGCCTACTTGTCGTAAAGTACATTCCTCTACCAAATTCTCCATCTCCTTTTGTGAGATCAACGCCTTCTTCAAGTATTTCACTCGCACTACTATTACTTGTCCCATGATAAAGAACAAGATAGTCATCAGGGCTTTCACGAACTGTTTCTAAACTAAGATTACCTGATTCAAGATTTTGGGAGCCTTGAATCCTAATGCTTCTTGCCTCTAGGTCCGCCGAGTTTGGCATGGCCCTGTTTATAAGAGTGGATCTATCTAGACTAAATATATCCCTCACACTTTGTGCACTAAGGGCCTCCACAATTTCAAAAGGGTCAGTGATTTGATTCCTCGAGTACCTACTAATATCAAGCCCTAGATTTATTACGCTCTCAAGTTGTTGGTCCTCATTGATAGCGCCAGCAATACCTCGGCGAAGAATATCTTTTCTTGTATTAAGTGGGACTTCGGCTTCTCTTAAAAAAGTTAGTTTTGCCCTAAGCTGCGCTGGGGAGCAATTAAAAACAGGACAGCTTATTTCATTATGGGCCCTTAAAATGGCATCAATTTGTAGTTGGTTAAGGTCTGGATAAAGCTCTCGTATCATAGAGATACGATCCGTTTGGTTTAAGGCCGCATTAGTTAAAACGGTTCTTTGAGCATAACTATTACTAGTTGGAGAAGTTGTTGAGACAGCAGAAAGCCTACTAGGGGTAACTTCATCGGCGGCTGCGACTAGCCGACTTCCACGAAAAAGAAGTCCCGCTCCATCAAGCACGCCAATGGATAGTCCTTCAACCCAAGCAGCCGTTTGGGCATCTGTCCTAGCTGAGGCCGAGAGGAGAAGAGATTGAGTATCTGCCCAACCACCATTAAATGTTGCGCTAGTAGCTTCAAAACGATTTTGGGCCTCACTTAACCTCAGGGCAGCATCAGATGCACCAACGGCCGTACCTGCTGCCATCAGTGCACCAGCCGCCGCCCAGCCAATACCAGGAATCAATCCAAGTGCAATTGCACCAACTCCCATAACGACAAAACCGACGGGAAGGCCGCCAGTTTCTTCTGGAGGCTCTTCGTTTAACATCCAACATTGACTTGCTTGATAAGTCGCAAGAATTCTTTGCCTCTGTGCAGAGTCAGTTGTCATAGAGAGTTCATCATCAATGACCTCTTCAACAAGAGAGGGGAAATGATGAAGGTATTGACCATCATCATGGCAAACATCATAGGCCGACTCAGCAAGCTCCTCTTGATAGTCTTTAACTTCACTTTTGAATTTATTTTTTAGAACTTGATTCTGTCCCGCTAGTTGAATGATTCCTTCTAGTCTTTCTCTTACGGGAGAAGAATTGAGAAGATTATCAATCGCCTCTTTGGGGTTGGTTGGATTTGTGGCCAGAAGGTTTTCAACGGCGACAGAAATTTCACCTGCTCCGGGTAAGGCCTGTATTGTATTTGCAAGATCAGAGGGAACATAGTTTGAATTTGAGGAGACAAAAGGGATGAGACTTCGACTGTCTTCTCGATTAAAGAGAAGAGGGTTTGAATTAACTGAACTCGACATTAGTGGCAAGAGGTGATCGGCCAAAAAATCTCTTGGAGCTTCTCCTTGACGATTTGAAAGCTCATAGTAGCACTGAGTCTGGGCGCGCTCTAATAAGCTATTCTCTGTAACCATGTCTCGGTAAGCTGCTAGGCAATCTGAGCGATTGGAATACTGCTCCTCTTCGACAAGCCTCTGGCATCTTTGATGGAGCCGTGAAAGGGCGGCATTGTTATGGCGATCTGGATAAGCAAAACCAAATTGTTCTTCCATTCGTGTTAAGCAAGACTCTCTTACCTCAACAGAAAAATTATCAGAGGCCTCTCCTCCAATCGTCGCTAGTTGTCTTCCATTTACGGAATTTGCTCTTGAAGTAATGTTGTAGAGGTTTCCTATGATTAGCGCCTGACGAACTTGATTGGCAATAAAGGCATTAAGTCTGTTTTCTGCTCCACCGAATTCTTCATTTAAACTTTCTACGGTCTGAGGCCTTCCTCTGTGAATTTCTTGAACCTTATCAATAAGGTCGCTATTGCCCATGTTTCGTCTTCCTCTCGATTGGGCGCACTGTAAGAGTTCTCTGTGGTCATCATCAGTTCCATCGAAGAGTCCACTGTAGGCTTGACCTTCTTCTAAGATACCTTCAACGGTTTTTAAAATAAGTTTGTTTTTAAGTTCTCTCGATTGGACTTCATAAGCATCCCCCTCAATCGATAGCATGGTGTCTGCGATGATTCTTAAATCAAGACCGACATTATTTGATCCCGTGTTGTAGCATTCTAGGCCATCACCATCTTCTGGGTTTCCATAGAAGGCATCAATGGCCTCTCTTTCAATGAGAGGATAGCGCTCACAGTAAGGAGGTCTGTTTTGGGCGGTTAAAATACTATTATGGTGCTCCCTTTGCTCAGGGAGGGTCGTGAGATTATTTAATGTTTCATTCTCTAATAAAACTCTTCGAATAACTTCCGGTGCGGCCTCCTGAAGTTCTCTAACTAAATTTCTCATCTCTATAAATTGTTGATTTGATCTCTCTTGATTATTTTCAGGACTAGTTAGCTGGGCCGCTACTCTTTGAAGACGACTGGCGATTCTTCTCGTGTGGGAATCGATTCCCCTGTTATTCGCCATCTCTCGAGCAAATTGGAAGGCCCTCTGCTTGGTATTTCGAAACTCTCTGCCTGTTGGTAGGGGAGCCTCGTTGTCTATGATAAGCAGGCCATCAAGCCCACGAAAAAATTCATGAGTGGCCCAGACCTGAGTTGATAGTAGTGACCAGCAAGTTAAAAATACTCGAAGACTCTTCAAGAAACTAAATGGGAAATAGCTGCGGCATTCAACTTTTCTCAAAAATAACTCCACTTCAACTTAATCGATATCGATATCGATATAGATATCGATGGCCTTGGTTCCCTCTCTTTATTGTAGATCTTTTCGGAAGAATTCTAGGTACCCTTAATAGGGAGTAATGTGATTTCAGTGTCTTGTGAGAAATGTTGATCTAAGAAAGGTGCCAACTTTTCTGGTCAATTCCTCGCAAGGCTAGAGCTTTTTAGTTTCAGTGATTAGAGGCTTTTTTTAAGCTCACCAATGGAGATGGTTTCACCAAACTTAATGAGAGTGCCATCAGGTTTTTGAAGGAAATAGGCGGG
>JAFMBV010000037.1 GCA_017858255.1 Bacteriovoracaceae bacterium | reverse complement strand
TCAAGGGGGTTTCACCCTTATCGAAATCCTCGTGGCCTTATTCCTTGTCGCTCTTGTTCTAACCACTTTTTCTTTTTCTTCAGGTATGTTTAGCCAACATCAAAAACTAGTAGAGACCTTAGACAATTTTGAAAGGGCCGTGCGTTTCTCTCAAGATGAATCAGTATTAAGAAACAGAATTGTGCGTTTGCTTATTCGTTTTGATGGAGAAAATCAAAATTTTAGCGTAGAGTACGGGCCAGACGCAGACTTTGTCCTCCCTGCTCAATTTTTAATGAAATCCGAAGAGGCGGACCTCTTAGATGAAAAAGAGCTCGCTAAGAAAAAAGACCAAATCAACAAGGCCTTCTCTAAAGTAGAAGAGTTTCTAGAAGAACCCGAAGAAATTAATGACCTAGTAAGGATAATTGGTGTCGGTTCCTCTCTTACCAACACACTACAACTCAATGATGGCGCCAACCTCTTTGCCTACCCTAGTGGGGAAAAGGATGCGGCCTTAATTATAGTAGCTACCGATGAGGAAATCGCTACCCTAGAAGTTGAACCCTTTACCATGGACTTCAAACGCAATTTTTATCGCATTGAAGGAGAGACTGGTGATCTTCTAGATTTTCAAATTCAAAAGGCTAAATCTCTTTATGAGGAGTGGCTTAAATGAAAAATCTTATAAAAAATGACCAAGGTATGACACTTATCGAAGTCATGATCTCTATCCTGCTCTTTGCAATATTTATCACGGCCTTTATGGCAGGACAGGGTGGTAATATAAATAGTTCTATTAAGTTTAAAGGCGAACTTCTATTAAAAGACATCGCCGAGATGAAAATGAATGAAGTGTTAATCAATCCACCAGAAGACTTCAGACCTGGTGCAGGTAAAGTAAATGTGGCGAGCGATACATTGAAATTCAAAGAGATTGAAGAGTACCCTGACTATCGCTACGCTCTTCAACTTTTTAAAGTTACGATTCCTGAGTTTGAAAAAATTACGGGTCAACAGGAAGGCAACCCTAATGAAGATCAAATGGTGCGTAAAAGGATTTTTGATAACTTTAAAAGAAATATGGAACAAATAGTATGGCAAGTTGTCATAACAGTAGAGCATAAAGAATCTGGTGCGACTTATGACTTATCCACCTGGTACTACAATCAAGCAGGAAGGCTAGAGTTTGATATCAATTAGAGAAGAGAAGGGTTTCACCCTTATTGAAATTCTCGTGGCGATCACCATCTTAAGTTTTATGATGGTGAGTATTTATACAGTTGTTGATAACAATATCAATACCAAGGAAATTGTTATTAGTGAGGATCGTCAATTCCTCCAGATGTACACGGCCATGCATCGCCTAAATGAAGATATCTCACAAATATATAGTCCTCTCTACTACTCTTCCATCGAAATCAAGAAACCTGGAACAGATCAAAACCCTAATCTGGAATATTCTGACAATATTGCTAACAATAATCGATTCATTTCCTCACCTCTTTTCCCAAGAGCAAATGTATTGAATCAGCCGATACCTATTATTGAGCAAGAAACTAAAAATTCATTAATGTTTATGACGTCCTCTAATAAAAGGTTTATTGAAGGACAAAAACAAAGTCGCTTCTCTTGGGTTCACTATTCCCTCGAAAGTGATGATAGAGATGAGGCACCGGCAGAAAATATGCTTGTCCGTAGAGTTGTTTCTGAAAATGTTTTTGAAAGAAACCTAGATGTTCCTGCCGTTAGACCACAGGTGCTACTTAGAGGTGTTAAAGAACTTAGATTTGAGTTTTGGAGCCGTCAGGATGTTAAATGGGTTGATAATGTGCGTCTGCTAGCACCAGAAGAGAGAGAAACAATCCGAGCGATACGCCTCACTTTAACATGGGTAGATTCTAACAAGACGGAAAGAACAACTCTGAGAATTTTTCGTCCATTTTGGCCTTACTTTGATGTTGTAAAAGACGAGACCGAAAGACAAAGTGCTAGAACCGCAACGAATAATAATAATCAAAACAATAATAGTACTGGAACCCCTCCTCCCCTAGGAGGTAACTAGTGAAAAGAATAATCCGAATAAAATCAGAAAAGCTAAGGTCTGAAAGTGGCATGGCCTTATTAATGGTCATGAGCTCTATTGCCATCCTTACTTTTCTTCTTGCTGACTTTACTTTTGAAACGAAGATTAATCAGATTAAGGCCTACAATGCTCAAGACCGTGCTCAAGCAAGATTAACAGCAGAGGCCGGAATTCATTTCTCTCTCGCTAAGCTTAGAATTTATCAAGAGGTTAGAAACCGTATTGAAAAAAATGAAACCTTAAAGAACTTAATAAAGCCAAACCAAATTGATTCTGTTTTGGTTCAACCCTTTGTTTACCCCATCCCTCTCGATAAAAAGGCCAGCAATATTCAAAGAAAAGCTCTCCTTGATTTTGAAGAAGGCACTGTTCTAAAAGGTCAATTGAATGTAACCATGAACCAGATTACTGGTTTTCTTAACCCTAACAACTTAAGAATTCCTATTCCAGAACCTGGCGCAAATAATACCAACGCTCAAAATACTAATCAAAATAACGAAAATGAAGGTGAAGAGAATCAAACCCCTTTAGAGGTTACAGAGAAGAAAATACTCCAAATGTTAGAAGAAGAAATCCGTCGTAAAAGAGAAGAAGACAATCTATTTGATCAACTATACCCGACCCTAAGAGCTACCCTTTTGGTTAAAGAACTTAAGTATTATGTTAATAATCCGGCCGCTCTCGATGATCCAGAGATGCCAGAAATTGAAAATATTTACAGTGAAAAAGGCTTGAGGGCCAAACATGCTCCTATGGCAAGTTTAGATGAGCTCTACACTCTCGCCGGTTGGCCAGAAATGATCGTTAATTTAGTAAAAGACCGTCTTACTGTTCACGAAGTTGGTTTTATTAGTCTCAATGACCTCAACGAGAATACCCTACGCCTGATATTTCCAAATATTACACCAGAGCAAAGTGAGGAATTTTTTCGCTATCGTGATGGTGATCCAGAATTAGGAGAGCAGCCTAGACCCTTCCAAAGTGTTAAGGAATTCAAAAGTCTTATCGTTAATCAACTGGCCATTGTTAGTGATAGTGACTTTGAAAAAAGACAAAAAGAATTTGAAGCCGCCAATCTGCGCTTCGGTGTAGCGGGTAAGCTTTATAAAGTTAAATCCACGGCCCGTTTCAATACAGCGACTGTAACGATTACGGCCTTTATTGATCTACCAGTAAAACCTCAGCCTGAGCCACCGAAACCGCAAAATAATAATACTAATCCTAATGACGATCCTGATGACCTAGAAAATAACCCAGACACCAACAACTCAACAGCGCCAAATCAGAATACAGTCAAGAAGTTTAAAATAGAGCTGATGCTACCAAGAATTGTAGAATATAGGGTCGATTAGCTGACAAAAAAAATCAGTCTTAATTTACTCAACAATAACCAGGATTCTGTTAAAATAACCATATGAAATATCTCGCCTTAGACATCGGAACCTATTCCATTAAAACCGTACTTATGAAGTACGATAGACGCCAGCTCTTTATTTTAGATACAAATGAATTTGTCATCGAAGAATTAAGAAATGAGCTAGACCCCGAAGGTGATATTTTCACCCTTCAAAATATTTTGGTTGAAAATATTATCCCAAAAGATTTCGAAGGAAAGACTATCTATCAGGTTCCTAATCAAATGATCACGTCTAGACACTTAAACCTACCCGTGACTCAAAGAAAGAAAGTGGAAATGATGATCCCTTTTCAGTTGGATGAAATACTACCTTTTCCTAGTTTTGAGGCTCAGTATTTCAGCCAACACAATAAAAAAGAGAGCACAACTTCCGTCTTGGTTAACGTTACCAAACGTCAGGAGCTTCAGACTTTTTTCAATCAATATGATCAAAGTGATGCACTTCCAACCGTCTTAACAAGTGAGCTCTCTGTTTTTCATGCTCAGGCATTAAACAAGAATATTCCAGGACCTATAGCAATTCTCGATATAGGCCATCGCACTTCTAAATGTTATCTCATTTACGAAGGAGAAGTTGTTTCTCACCACTTTAGCTTTTGTGCTGGAGCGGCGATTGATGAAGTTATCAGTCAAACATATCAAATACCATTGAAAGAAGCCGTTATATATAAGCATCAAAACTGCTTCCTCCTTACAGAGGGTCAATATGATGGCGTTACTCCTGAGCAGAGAGAATTTGCTCTCCTCATGAAGAAAACTCTCATGCCCTTGGTCTCAGAAGTTAAGCGTTGGTTATTAGGCTTTCGTGTCCAATATGGTCTTCCCATTGAAAGTCTATACCTTTCCGGCGGTTCTACTAACATCCACAATATTGCTAACTTCTTTGCCCAACAAGTCGGAATAAAAACAGACTTTAGCACTCTTAGCGAATCTCTTCTTGATGAAGGTGATCGACTCTCAGGTAAAGAGTGCTCTTATTATTTAAGCGGTCTTATGGCCAGCAACCTTACCGAGAAGGTTAAACCAGGAAATTTTTTGACTGGGGATTTTTCAACAGGTTCAAACCTAACCCTTCCTCTCCATTCTGTAGGCTTTTATTTTGAACGAGGAATGATACTTTTACTGGTCCTCGGCCTGCTGCTTGGTGTAGACACATTCATTCAAACCAAAAGGGAGAGTCGTCTTAACTCCCAAATAAAACAGCTTATCAAGCAAAAAGAACTAGGCCTAACTACCGCCGAGAAAAGACGTTGGGAATCTAGAATTCATAACATCGCTGTTAAGGTAAGTGGAAAAAACCGTCTCATTGAACAGGAGGTCAAAACACTAATGGCCTCATCAAGAAAAGATGGTCTGGCGCCTCTTGTAAAATTATTTGGCTTAATTTCTGCCAACAAAGATCTTGAACTAAGTGAGTTTGAGAGTAACTCAAAGATGGCCTCTGGCTCTTTTAAAAGTCGAGATAATAAGGTTATCTCACGTTTACAAGAAACATTAAAAAATTCAGGACTAGATAACTTAACGATGAAAGTGGTTGGCGATCAACTTAACTTTAGTTATTCAAATTAAAGCGAGCTCTATATGTTAAAAAACCTATTTCACAAGCTTGATAGTGCTGTCTTTAAATTAATAGATAATGTCAGGGGAACGCCTCAATATTCTCAACTGGCCAACGCTATCGAGGGTCTTCCGGACGAAGGGCAAAAGGCCGTCAATCAGGGTTTGACTTACTTTTTGAGTTTTCTCCCTATCCTTATACTTTTAATTGTTTTACTTTTAAATACTTTTACACGCTCAAGAATTAGTGAAAAAGAAGAAATCATAGAAAATATAACTCAATTTAATCTTCTAAGAACAAAATCAAATCAAATTGGAAATGACCTGATTGGACAAACTCCCTTGAATGGTGAAAAAGATCTAAAGGTCAAGTTAGCTCAAATAAGTGGAAGCTATGGTCTTCAAAGAAGCGACTTAGATGTTATATCTTTTGAAAGTAGTCAATTCGGTGACCTCATCCAGAGTAAGGCCACTATTGCCTTTAAAGACTTATCGACACCAAAGCTTATTGGTATCTTGGACAACTTTCTCGTGCAAGAGAGAGCTAGGCTTGATCAGATAAAACTTTCAAAGCGAAATACTGCGCTTACAGGGGAGTTTAGTTTTCTTCATTACGGACGCCAAGGGCCTTCTTTATGAGCGAAACTCATAATGATTCCCCCGCAAAAGAAAGAATCCCTGAAGGACAAGCTGTTCCCCAAGTTTATGACATAGAAAAATCATTTACCAAAAAGATTATCATTTTTACTCTAGCTGCTTTCCTAATAGCGGTTCTCTTTAACTTCCCATTAGAAAAAAATATCATCACAGCAATTGAAAACCAGATTGCGAAAAATAGACGTTGTCCAATTTCCTATCAGAAAATAGAGCTCGGCTATTTTTTACCAAAAGTAATATTAAAAGACGCCACCATTCCTGGTCAGTGCTTCAACAAAGTAGGTACTAATCTAAACTTTGATGAAATTCTTTTTAGGATCTCTATGCCTAGTTTTTGGCCCATTGGAATAAAAACAAAATTAGAGGCACATCAAGATGGGGCTCGTATAAATATATTTCCTCGACTTGCTATTGGTGGCAATGCGATTCAAATTGAAGACACTGTCTTGGAAGGATCCTTTCTCTCTTCCTTCACCTCATTTCCTAACCTTCTCAAAGGTCATATAGCAGTCCAAGGTAATTTCGAGTTGAAAGGCCAAACAGTTTCAAGTGGTCACCTTAAAATCGATTCTAAAGACCTTGTTATTCCCCCACAAACCTTAATGGGAATTAATTTATCTAGTCTTCCCTTCAAAAAGCTAGAAGTTGCAGGTACCTACACAAAGAAGTCATTCCATCTAAAAGCTTTTAGAATTGGCGATAACAACTCCCCTATAGCGGCCGAGTTTACAGGAAAAATCACCCCATCTCCTCACAACTTCAATTTCTCAAGACTAGATCTTGAAGGAAGGGTGCGCTTCTCAAATGCCTTTTTAAATGAAGTAGGCCTCTTGAGGATAATGCTTAATGGGAAAAAGCAGAAAGAAGGCTATTATTATATTAGACTTCAAGGCACTCTAGGCGTACCTAAGCCAACATTTATTGACCCCACTTAAGCCCCTTGCTATAACGATCACATGGACTTCAATGATATTCATGGGATTTTAGAGAGCAATCTTGAAACCCACCTTAATCAACTTTTTCCTGGTGACTCTCAATTTTTAGAGACACTCAAATATGGTGTTCTACCTGCAGGAAAACTTTTTAGGCCCAAGATTTGCGCAGCAGCATTTGCAGACCTAAATGGACTCGATGCCCTTTTCAAAGAGCTAAAAGACCCTTCTAGTCCCCTTTCATTATGTGCATCCTCCTTGGAGATTCATCACGCCTATACACTCATTCATGACGACCTTCCCTGTATGGACGATGATGACATGAGAAGAGGCAGACCATCCACTCATAAAAAGTATGGCCAGTGGCAAGCAGTACTGGCCGGAGATGCACTCTTACACTTTAGCCATACACTTTTGACCAAAATTCATCATAAGGAGGTCTATAAATTGACGAGCTTCTTTAACTGGGCGCTTGGTGCAAAAGGTCTCATCTTGGGTCAGGTATTTGATTTAAATGGCTCCATTAACAAAAGCTTTGAAAATCTATTAAGAACTCATACCCTAAAAACTGGTCGTCTTATCCAAACATCTCTTTATTTGGGTCAATGGTGTGCCAAACCTAATTTAGGTTTTAAAGAATTAAAAGCTAATCTACGCTTTGGTGAGGCACTAGGGCTAAGCTTTCAACTCTTGGATGACCTTAGTGAGGGAGCTGAACCAATAAATGAACATGAAAAATCCGTAAATCCCTTTATTAACTTCCCCGAAGAATCACTAAAGACCTTATGCAAGTCCTTAGAAACTATTACTAAAGAAGTTAGTGCAGAAAATAATCACTACTTACAATTATCTCTAAAGCAATACTTCTCTAAAATGAAAGGGATAATTCAAAAAGATTTAGAAAGCGACAACAGTCTCATTTTCAAGCATTTTAATGTTTTGGAAGATAACCAAAAAGAACAATACCAATTTATCGTAAATTTACTAAACTAAGAAATAACTTCTCTCAATAAATTTTTCGCCATCATAAGCTTATTAAGATCACCTTCAGATAATGCCATACGAGATATATTAAGGTTCATTTGAGGTCTTGCTAAGCTTTCAGGTATTTCGGGCAATTCAGCCTCTAACTGAGAATCATATGCAGAGTCATCTTCATGCTCTCCATTTAGTCTCTTAGAGAGTTCTGCTTTTGCCTGCTCAATGTTTAGTTTATCTAAGAATAAAAGATTTTTTAAAGTGGCTATGGCCTCAATGTCCTTTGGATCATACATTTTTTGGCCAGAACTAGAAATGATAGGATCAATTTCAACAAACTCGGATTCCCAAAAACGTAAGACATAAGGCTTAACACCAGTGAGGCCACAAACCTCATTGAGTTTGAACATAGACTTATTGGGTATTTCCAAAGTTTCCTGCATAAAATCTCCTATCTAAAATCAAACTCCCTAAAGGAGGATCTTAAAAAAGACCGCCATGGGAACCGTCATCATCAATATCATCGGGATCTTCCGTGTTATTCATAAAGCTCGAAAGTGCCCTATTCGAACCCTCTTTGGGTTGAATAGACTTATCTTCTTTACCTTTGTCATCTAATCGATGAGAGTATCTAGCGGTTACATCCTCTTTTAACACTTGAGAGGGTTTAAACGTTAACACCCTTCGTGCAGAGATTTCCATCGCATCACCTGTTTGAGGATTTCGCCCCACACGCGTCGCTTTATCTCTAATCGAGAAATTACCAAAACCAGATATTTTAACTTTTTCACCGCGGGCAAGTGTGTCTTTAATTATCTTAAAGACCAAATCAACAAGATCGGCTGCTTCCTTCTTGGAAAAACCGGCTTCTTTGTAGACCCGTTCTACGATGTCAGCTTTCGTCAGACTCATACTTTCCTCCGTGAAATTAAGACTCTGTCTGAGGCGGAATTTATTCCTATTATTAATAGGTTAGCAAGAAACAAGTTGGGACGCCACAAAAATAATCCAGTGAAATTAATAACCTAGGCCTTAAACGCAAATAACTTTTAGAGATACTCGAATAAAGCTCAAGAAGCCCTATTTATGGGGATTCACAAAACCGACGAAAAGACTTAGGCTTTATTTTTTTAATCTATTTTTGACTAAAAAGTTAAGGAAATGAAATGAGCGAGGGCAAAATTGTCTGGTCCGACACAGAAGGAGACCTTCGAAAAAGGAAAAATAAGGGCAATGGGGACGGGCCTGTTGATGAAACTACACTAATCCTTGAGTTACGTAGACTCACCAGTGGCAAAGGCAGGGTTGTTATTGAGATAAAAGGACTGCCACAAAATAAAAAGTGGTGCCAAAAACTCGCCAAAGATTTAAAAAAATCTCTCGGGGTTGGTGGTGCCTATAAGAATGACTTTATTGAAGTCCATGGCGATAAGATGGAGGCCGTACAAAATCTTATGGATCAAAAATTAATCAAATGGAAGAAGACAGGTGGATAAAGCTATCTAATTTAATGAAAACTCTTCGCGACTGCTAACGACCCTACCATCTCTTAATATAATTTCCCTGCTCGCCATTTTAGAAAAGTCTCTTTCATGGGTAACAAGCAAAATGGTTGTTTCTAAGTCCCTATTAACCTCTTTTAAGGTCTCCATAATATTGAGAGCATTATGACTGTCTAAATTACCTGTTGGCTCATCAGCAAAAATATAACGTGGTTTAAGGAGAAGTGCTCGTGCTATAGCAACCCTTTGTTGCTCTCCTCCAGACATTTCCTTTGGTAGAGAATTCGCTTTGTTTCCAATTCCAAATTTTTCCAAGAGTTCATGCGCTCTTCTAGTTTCCTCTTTTTCATGCCCTAGGTTTCGCGCAGGAAGAAGAACATTCTCCAATGAAGAGAGTTCTTCCAAAAGATAATGAAATTGAAAGATAAACCCAACCTCTTTATTTCTAAAAGCGTGAATTTCCTTTGCACTAAGGAGGCTAATATTTCTGTCATCGATAAAGAGTTCACCAGAAGTAGGATTATCTAAAGTAGAAGCTATATAAAGCAAAGTACTCTTTCCACTTCCACTTCTGCCTGAAATAGAAACAAACTCACCAGTCTCAATATGAAAGTTGATATCATGGAGGACTCTCGTGGGTCCATCACCAAACTCTTTAACAATGTTTTTTCCAACGATACTCATTTTATTCAGACCTGATAATTTCAATAGGAGTTAATTCACTCGCTCTTCGTGCAGGAAAATAGCTTGCAATAAAACTTGCAGTCAGAGCAGCTCCAAAAGCTGTTAAATAAATACTCGGAGCATAACTAATAATCAAAGTTGAGCCTTCACCAATTTCAATGCCAATATCAATACTTCCAAAATAAAGATTTAGTAGAAAACCCAAGACAAGACCAAGTAAGCCTCCTGTAAACCCCAGAAGTAGGCCTTGTGTAAGAAAGAGCTGTAAAATTTTTTCTGGACCATAACCAATACTCCTTAGAATTGCGATCTCCTTATGCTTTTGGCTAATCATGATACTAAGAACATTATAAATTCCAAAACCAGCAACAAGGAGAATGGAGAGAGTGACTATCAAGCGCACAATATCTTGAATTTTTATCATACTCATAAAATGAACATTGGCCTCCTCCCATCCCTCTACCTTATCTAGTGAATAGAGGTTCCATAGTTTGGCCAGAGCATAGGAGCGTTCAATATCGTATAGACTTACAAGAATCTCAGAAATTCGCCCAGGTGTTTTATTAATTTGTTGAACGTCTTTTATATGAGCAAAGGCGGAAACATCGTCAATCTGTGGATTTCCAAAATGAATGATCCCAATTATTTTGTAAGGTTTTGACTCTCCAAGGCCTGTGGATAAGAAGATGGTATCATTTAGCCTTGCCCCTAAGGTTTCAAGAACTCCACTGGCCAAAATAACTTTGTTACTGGCGCCAATCAAATCATTGAAGGAGCCCGCTTTCATATAATTTTCAAGCTGAGTAACCTTCACATGCTTTTCAGGAAGAACACCTGTTAGGGCCAAAGAAGCACGGGAATCTCTGTATGTAGTGATCGCCTTTATAGACAAACGAGGAGCAAAGGCCATCACTTCGGGATCATTTGATAAACGATCACTCCAACCAAGATAATTCTCAAGGCTTGACTCACTTCTCTTTCCAGCAGGGGGACTGATCCAATAAATAAGCGACTTCACATCCTTAAAAAACCGAGGCGTTAAAGCTTCTTTATCGATGATATCTTCTCTACCCTGAATAATAATATGGGAGGTATTATTTAAGAGTTCATCTTGAAAATACTTTCGAAACCCTAACTGGACCCCAGCAATGAGTACATAGATCATGGTACCAAAGCTGATCCCTAAAAGAATTAATAGTGTTTGTCGCTTTCTTGAAAAGAGTTGTCTAAGCGCGAGAAATGTCACTTCTTTTTCCTGATAACGATTTCATCAGTAAATTCAAGTGGACTCTCTAAAATTTCAGCGAATTTGCCATCGACAGTTCCAACTTTTACTTCAACCTTCTTTTTTCTTTCACCATTTCTTCGATACGTTACGAAACCATTATTTATTGCACTAACAGGAATAAGCTGAACATTTTTTTTATTTCCGACAACGATGGCGACATCGGCCGTCATCCCAGGTAAAACATTTGGAGGTAAATTTCCAACATCGATATGGGCAATAAAATCGTCATCTCTAGGAAAGAGTGATTTTACTTTACCCATATATTTTTGATTTCTAAGGCTCTCAAAGATGACCTTTGCCTCTTGACCTTCACTTACACGTAAGGCGCCATTTTGTTCCAAAGAAACCTCAATATGACGATTCTGTAAATCCTCCATTCTAAGAACCTCTGCTTGGGGCAGTACAGTTTCCATTTCATATTGATTGACGAGGGTCACCCGGCCTGCAAAAGGAGCTCTAAAAATTGCCGAATCTTTAAACTTTATAAGCTTGCCACCTTTTGTGACGTCGTCACCTTCCCTTGCATAAAGTTTTTCAACTGTTGTCATTACGCCAACTTTGACTTCATAACGGCTCTCAGTCTTTACCTTACCAAGACCATAGATTGCCTCGACAACATTGCCTTTGATAGGATGAATCAGCTCATATTGGGACTTTTGATAAAAGACTCCACCAGTCACGATTGAGATGGCAAGTATACCTACGGTTACAGAAAGGATTAGTTTCGTTTTCATTATTGGACCTCATGATACAAAGTATCCAATAACTAAACGAAAATCCCTGATATAAATCAATATTGATTTACAAAAGATCAATCAAAATTAATTAACTACGACGAGTCTTAGTGCCCGGCTTTTTTTGCAGCTTCTTTTGAAGTTCTTTCTTTTCTTTTTGGCGATCTTTAAGCCAATCATTTAAACGAACTTTGACCTCTTGAAGCTCTTCGATGAGTTTCTTTCGCACCAACTTATCTGATTTAGCAATCTTTTCAAATTCTTTTAACTTCGCAGTGTCATCTTTAACTAAAAGCTTTCTCTTTTCCACTTCTTCTTTGGTCATACGATAAATAGGCATGTCTGCGAGATAATCACTAAAAGTAAATTTCTTCTTAGTTAAATGCTCAACAAAGGTCTTTCGGTTTCTACTTCGAGTAGCGACCTCATATTCCTTTTGCTTAATAAACTTTATGATTTCGTTATTTTGTCTAATACGTCTTTCATACTCTTCACATAGAAGTTCATAACGTCTTTTCACAACAACTAAACGTTGCTCCGTAAATATTTGAATAATTTCTTCGGGACGATTAAATATGCGAACACCACGTTCACTAATGAGGGTGTAATTTGGAGTCATAGAAGATGTCATTAACATCTCTTTTTCTACTTCTGCCAAAGTAGGCTGCTTTCCTCTTTTAAAAATCAATTCAATCATGATGTCATTACTAACTGAACTATCTATATAATCTTTCAAGAAGTCTGCTTCAATGTGCTTATTGAGATGACGATAGATTTTTTTCGCGTCATAACCACGGGGTAACTCTGTAATAAAAAATTTATCCCCAATCTTTTCGATATTCATAGGGAAAATATATTTTGTCTTCTCATCAATAATTTTTTCATTGTAGTAATTCACCCAAGGGCGCAGTCTTTTAGTTTTCTCTGTTTCCACATACTGAATCATCGAATCACAGATATCTGCATGGTTAAAACTTGGAATGACTGAAGAGAATCCCGTTCCAATACCTTCAGATCCATTTAGAAGCATAATTGGAAGTTTTGGTAGTAGGTGGACGGGTTCATTAACCGTTTCATCGTAATTAGGTACCATCTCAACTTGATTGAG
Source organism: Bacteriovoracaceae bacterium (assembly GCA_017858255.1). Classification (GTDB taxonomy): domain Bacteria; phylum Bdellovibrionota; class Bacteriovoracia; order Bacteriovoracales; family Bacteriovoracaceae. Next base: position 18,501 of record JAFMBV010000037.1, on the reverse strand, counting down.
GTCATCAAAGAGAACAAACTCGGCAATTTTGCCAAGTCGACATTCGATATATCGAGAGGCCGCCGGTTGGGGCTCCATCCTTTCACCAAAGTACCCCTTTTTATCGATTAGAGGATAATTATTGGAGAAGGTGAAATCTTGGGCCATGTTAACAATGGCCGTTTCAATTGAAGCAGGCCCGTGTGGATGTAAAGTCAGAACAAGGCCGGTGGCCGAACTTACCTTGGTCAGTCCCTTACTTTGATTTCGATAAAGAGTATAAAGAATTCGACGCTGACCTGGCTTAAGCCCATCTTGAAGGTATGGAATTGCACGGTCCATTAGAGTATAAATCTGATAGGTTCGATACTCTTCTTTTACAACTTCCGAGAGAGTAATTGATTCAAGTCCATGTAAAATATTTTCTTCCATAACTTTCCTATGCGCCTAACTTTAATACTCTAGGTGACCTAGTAGACCACTCTTCTTTTTCTTTGCAGTTTTCTTTGTTGTTTTTGGGGCCGCTTTCTTCTTGGTTACTTTTTTCTTGGCTACTTTCTTCGTGACCTTCTTTGCTACTTTCTTTGCCACTTTTTTGGCGACTTTCTTCGCAACCTTCTTGGCGGTCTTCTTTGCTACTTTTGGTGCGGCCTTCTTAGCTACTTTCTTAGCTACTTTCTTAGCTACTTTCTTAGCTACTTTTTTTGTAACTTTTTTGGCCGTCTTTTTTGCTGATTTTGGTGCAGTAATCTTAGTTTCATTGAGTCCCTTGCTCAAAGAAATACTCTCCGAGCCTGCCTTAGAGTCATCTAAGAGTAGGGCCTTTCTTGGGTTTGAATCTTTTCCGAAACAAACACTAAGCATATTTTTTGCATCATTCGCAGTCTTTACGGTAATTTTCGTATAACCATCCTTACTCATGATAAATTTCCATGCCTCGGGACTCATTTCACCAAGACCCTTGTTGCGATGAATGGCCTTAATTTTCTTATCAGTCTTCTTAAGGTCTTCAAGTTGACGAGGACTCTCCACGTAAACTGTTTCCTTATCGGTTACAACTTCATAAAGAGGAGCCTTGGCCAACTCAATCGCTTCATTTTCAAAAAGCTCCGGCCAAAAAGAGTAAAAGAAGTTAGCTAAAAGCGTATTAATATGACCACCATCAACATCAGAGTCAGCGAGAAAAACAATCGTAGAGTAGCGAAGATTTTCCCAATCAACTGGTTGTCCGAGAACAAGACCAATTGATGACATAATGTCCGAAAATTCCTGATTATTTAGAATATCTTTTATCGTGGCCTGGGCCACATTCATGGGCTTTCCTTTTAAAGCAATCCCACCATGATAGAGTTTATTTCGAGCAGAGCGAAGTCCACCAATGGCCGAGTCACCTTCGCAAATAAAAAGAGTACACTTTGAGCGATCACGCCTCTCGTTTGCGTCGAGAAGTTTTTCAACTCTCTGTTTCTTTTGTTTTCGTCCTTTCTTTGAAGCTTCCTTTAACATCTGAAACTTATGGCGACTTTTAGCTCGTTCCATAACAAGCTCAAGATAATCCTTATTCTTTCTAAGGTATTTCTCCATCGCCTTGTCCATAACACTCTCTATACCTTTTTCCAGATTTTGATCCCTAACCAATTTCCTCTTGGTTTGCGACTCAAAACGCGGATTGGGCATAGTTAGACCGAGAACAAAAGTTAAGCCCGTCAAAATATCATTATCGACGAGATTTACTTTCTCTTTCTTGGTAGCTCGCTCAAGCTTTTCTTTAATCGCATTAATAAAGATTCTCTTAAAGCGATCCTGGTGAAAACCACCATCAAAAGTTGGGGTAGAGTTAACGAAAGAAACAAACTTCTCACGATCATCACTTTGATTATCAACACAAACGGATAGGTGCATATCGATGCGACCCTTTACCTTCTTGCCTTTGATATTTGTGTCTTCATATACATAGTGTTCGTCTAGAATATTTTGGGCCGATTCATTATCAATACGTTTTGCGAGCTCGAAGAGACCCTTTTCGTATAAGTACTTTTCTTTATTAAAATAAAAAGTAAGACCAGGATTATTATAGGCAAGGTCAATAATTCTCTTTCTTAAAAGGTCTTCATCAATGACGGGATTTTTATAAACTTCTTTAGCAAGCTGTACTTCAATTTTAACCCCAGAGTGTCCTTTAAAAACCTTGGGCTTTGTCTGAGTAATTTTAGCTGCACCATCTTTAAAGGTTGTGATCTGCTCTTTTTTAGCGTTGTAGTGACGAACAGTAACTTTAAAGAGGTCAGATGTTAAACAAGTAGCAGCTGCCCCAAGACCATTTTGGCCTAGAGTACGATGGAGAAAACCCTTGTCGTCGACTTCCTCATCTTTAAATTTAGACCCCGTTCTGAACTCTGAATAAACTTGTTTAACTTTATTAAGAGGAAAACCAATACCGTTATCTTCCACGCCAACAGTCAATCCATCAGAACTAAGACTTGTATGTATTTCAGTGACATGGCCACGGTAGAATTCATCAATACAATTATCGAGAATTTCCTCTATCGCTTTGGATTTAGCTTGATGAAACTTTACGGTTTTAAACTCAAGCCCATCTTCCGTGTAGAGATAAGTTTCAAGGTCTTCTATATCGTTAGAACCAAAAACTAAGGTGATTCTATTACGGCAATGCCAGCGCTGGTCTTTACTTTCAATGACCGCATCTTTGGTCTTTCCGCGGCGCTTTACAGATTCAATGGCCATGGGCAACATTCCTCTTTTTTAACGGTTGTGCTAAGTTAGAAGGGGATCAAGAAGTTTAATCCCTTTCTTTTTAGACTAAAGGGCCACCGGACTCTCGAAAAGGCAAAATGCGTCAAATACTTAAAATCTTTAACATATCATCAATAAGCATCATTTTAACGCTTTGCAATGCAAGCTCTTTCCAGTCACCCCAAACCCTCTCTTGGGAAACAATCCCTCTCTCTCAGAAGGTTAAAGATTCACTAAGTGATGGCCCTTACGCCAAGAGCTCGATTGAAGAAATTTCCAATAATCAACAAAAACTAGACTATCTTATTGCGGGGCTTCATAAAAAAGAGTGTTCTTACGCGCTGGTTAAACTGTCTCAATATGAGCGCTATCATGAATTCGTGGATTTTATTACAGAGAGCTCCTACAACAACACAAGTGAGAAAATTCGCTTAAAGTTAAGTCATACATTTCTTCCCTTCAACATGGTTCTTCACTTTAAAATTGAAAGAATCACAAAAACAGGCACTTATAGATTCCTTTTTGACTCAGGCTTTCTAAAAGGCTTAACAGGCCTCATAAACATCAGCTCACACAAGAATCGCTGCTTCTTTACGAGCACTGCTCTTTGGCAAGGACCTGACACAGGCATCCCCGATAGCGTTTTCTCCTTCTTTTCTCAAGCACTTGGAAAGATGGCGATGGAACGATTGTTCCGCGTTTCGGAAACCCTCTAGCTACTGCTATACTTCTCTAATGACAAAATCCGATAAGCCCATTATAAAGGCACATCGGCTACATTTGAGCATGGTTATCAGGCTTGGCCACTTCTAAAATTTTTTTCTTTTTTAGACAAAATACGAAGCCTGGATTCTTTAGTTAGGGGAAAATTTGAAGGTATTAAGAATAAATGCCACAGATACTTACGATATACGCCATATGATGCTTAGAAATGGCAGACCTCGACAAGAAGTTGTCTTTCCTAAAGACGAAGACGAGCAAACCTTTCACCTAGGTGCTTTCTTCGAAGGAAAACTCGTTAGTGTGGCCTCTTTTTATTTTGAAAACCATCCAGATCTTCCTGATGAATACCAATATCGTCTAAGGGGAATGGCCACTATTCCAGAATTTCAACATAAAGGTCACTCAAGTGCCCTTCTTAAGATTGCCTTCCCTATTATTAAACAAAACCTTTGCAGCCTTTTATGGTGTAATGCTCGTACAAGCGCTATGGGCTATTACCAAAAGGTTGGTTTTGAAAAAGTGGGAGAAGAATTCGATATTCCTACTGTTGGGCCCCATGTCCTGATGTTCAAAAAAATCTTTTAACGAAAGTTAGGATGAATACAGAATAGTTTAGGCATTTGATTGTGCAATTTCTGGTATTGAACTTTGAAACATTCTTCTTGAGTATTAAATCGCTTCAAAGGCGCACAACCAAGTGCTGGATTTCTCTCTTCTATTCTGGTCGTTCTTTGACTTGAGCACAGACTATAACTTGTGTTGTTTACACAAGCGAAGAAGCCCTTATCACAATCATAAACCAGATAATTACCCTGAAACCACTTATTTGAAATTCGTGGCTCTTCTAGAGCTATTTGCACTTCAGAGCGATTCCTCTCCTCTTCGAGAGTCATCGGCTTTTCCTTTTGAATATTGGCCTTTGGTTTTCCTTTACCTGGAGGACCTGAGTTTTCTTGGGCCATGGTTCCAATAAGTAAAAGACTCCAAAAGATGAGGAAAAGCATCTTCATCGCGCTATCCACCTAATCCTTATACGAGACATATTAAAAAAATTATATCATACTGACCGCTCACTCGAGAAAGGAAGTCATTATGGCCAAAGAGGGTCTAAACTGTGCAACTCTTATGTTTAATAATGTCACCAAGGCGCTAGCAGTTGCTCTCAAGGAAGCGCTTGGTCAAATATATCCAGATGCCCAAATGGAGCTCCTTGATATTTACCGAGCCCTCTCTCCCGCTCCCAATTTAAAAATGGGTCACTTGGCATTTGCCTGTTTCCCTCTAGCAAAAGCTCTTCGTCAGGGACCGCCTCAAATTGCAAATGCATTGGCCGGCGCAGAAGCTTTAATTCAATGTCCATATGTCGAAAAGGCTCAGGCCCAAGGACCTTATCTCAACTTTTTTCTTGATAAAGATGTTCTCGGAACTCTGATTATTGGAGAGATTAATACTGGTGAATTTTTTAATCATCGGCTCATTGATGGCAACGAAAAGTGGATGATTGAGTATTCTCAACCTAATACCCACAAAATTCTTCATGTTGGTCACATGAGAAACCTCTGTTTGGGCAATGCCCTCGTTCGCATGTGTCGTTATGGCAGCGTTGATATGAAGGCCGTAACTTACCCAGGAGATGTTGGTACCCATGTAGCTAAGTGCTTGTGGTATTTAAAAAAATATAACAAACAAGAGGTTCCAGAGCATGAAAAAGGTGCATGGCTTGGTGAAATGTACACCTTGGCCAATACTCTTCTTGAAAAAGAGAGAGGAACTGACAATGAAGAGCAAAATCGCCAAGAACTCACAGCGATTCTAAAGCAACTCCATGATCAAAAAGGTGATTACTTTGACCTCTGGAAGGAGACTAAAGAATGGTCTGTTGACCTGATGAAGGAGTCTTATGAATGGGCCGATGTAGAGTTTGACCGTTGGTTTTGGGAATCGGAAATGGACGCCCCCTCGTTGGCCTTTGCTCAACAGCTATTTGAAAAGGGACTACTCATCAAAGACGATGGTGCAATTGGAATGGACCTGAGCTCAGACAAGCTAGGCTTTTGTCTTATGATTAAAAGTGATGGCACAGGCCTTTATGCCACCAAAGATGTTGAGCTTGCTCGTAAGAAGTTTGAAGAATTTGGTGTGGATAAGAATATTTATATCGTTGATGACCGTCAGGCCCACCATTTTAAGCAAGTTTTCAAAGTCTTAGAAAAGGTTGGCTTTGAACAGGCAAAAGATTGTTATCACCTTCAGTATGCGATGGTTGAACTACCAGACGGTGGCATGTCTTCTCGAAAAGGAAATATTGTTCCCCTAATGGAATTAGTCTCTCAAATGGAGACGAGGATCAAAGACCAATTCTTAAATAAACATCTCGAAGATAAAGACTCTGGATGGTCGAAAGAAGAAGTTAATAAAACGGCCAGTATGATTGCAAATGGTGCCATAAAGTATGGCATGATTAGGGTTGATAACAACCGCAAGATTGTCTTCAACATGGAAGACTGGCTAAAGCTTGATGGGGAAACTGGTCCTTATCTTCAGTATGTTCACGCCAGAATTTCTAGTCTATGCCATAAGCTTCACTATAGTGACGATTTGATTGTAGACTGGAAGCTTCTAACTACCGACCAAGAAACGGCATTGATGGTAAAGCTCATTGAATTTAATGATGTCGTGGCCTCAGGTATTGAAAAATTACAAACCATGCATCTATGCGGTTATCTATACGAACTTGGAAAGCTATTCAATGCCTTTTACGCAGAATGCCCTATAGGTAAAGCAGATACAGAACTCCTCGGGCACACACGTTTGGCCTTGGCCCATGCTGCCGGCGAAGTAATGCGAGAAGGCCTTAACCTTTTAGGGATTCAAGCACCGGAAAAGATGTAAGGACAAAAGTTTAGAAAAGTTACTATAGATAAAATCCCCTTATTGATTTTCGTCCATGGCCTCACGAACAATATCAGAAATGGTATCTGAGGCCTTTTCTTTGTCTTCAGCAGAGAGTTCACCACGCAACATTGGTCCTAGTAGATTTTCAGCAAAGTGCTCTACAGCTTTTTGCCCAGAAGGAGTGTTGCGAAGGTGTTGAGGAAGAGACTGAGGGTCAAAACGATTGCCCCAAGTAAAGTCTCTATTACGGTTAAGACCCTGAAAACCTGCCACTGGCATTTTAAAAATTGAGGTCCAACCGCTCTCTATCCAATCTCTTTTTTCATTGAGCTTATTTTGAATAATTGGTCCAAACAGAGTTTCAACAAAGCCTCCCTTTACCGTATCTTTAACTAATACATCTTTCACTTCATTCATAAGGTCCGTTGGGAGACTGATATCACTTAACTGCCCCATTAAGAGTGGTTTTAGATATTCCTGCTTCATCTTCTCAATAACGTCCTTTCCCTTTCCTTGTGAAAATAGTCTTCTAATCATTAATTTAGAACTCAATAACCAAACGACGGCCGTATCAGCACCTTCTTCATTGAGGGCCTTTGAAGTCTCCTCTTTTACAATTCCTGCAATCATTGACTCTATAACGACATCTGTAAGGTTACTTTCAAGTAGAGTATCGACAATTGTCTCTAGTGGAATATCACCTTTACTTGACGCCAGACGTTCCAGTGAAATTCTTTCAAACTCATCAATTGCTATTTTCATTCCTTCAGGATCATAGGTTCCCGCCATATTAAGATATTCAATAACGACTGGCTCAAATTCTCCTAAGAGATTAATTATAGGATTAGGTTTAGAGGTAACTTCTAATTCATTACTATTAATCAACTCCGGTTTTTCTTTACTAGCAGGCTTTCCAAATAAGCTCCCGATTTCAATAACCACGGGAGTACCGTCGTCTCTCTCCATTGAAAAAATCTTGTAAACACTATCAGTCAAACTAATGACGAGGTCTTTTGCTATGTCATCAATTTCACCATCGTGACGGGCCAAGAATGAATTCCTGAATTCTATCGTCAAATTAGGGACAATTTTCTCTACTGCACACTCAATCAGATTTGGTATCAACCAATCAAGATCAGGAGAGCGAGATGGGTCTGACAAATCACCAACGCGATAAAGTTCTCCATAAAATGAAGATTCAGTATTCATTAATTCTTTTACTTCTTCTGGCGCTCCATCTGGATACACATGATTTAAAGCACGCTCTTTTAAATTTTGCTGACATAAACTCCAATCGGCCAATGTATCGCCTCCGGCCAACATAATAGGTTCCACGTCTCGCATGTCCTGCAACACATCCCCTACGAAGTTGCCTATTGTTGTATTTAAACAGCCATCTAGGTGATTACCAAATTCACTTGAATTAACTCTCTTTTCTTTAACCTGTGCACAGTTATTAAAGTAAACGGTGGCCTTATTTCTAAGCCCTGCTATGCGATCAAGGTCTCCATGAAGATATTGGAGAATAAACTCTAGCCGCTTTGGAAGAATTTCTTTTGTCAGCTCAAGGCGAGATTCATTAATACACTCGTCTAAATAAACCTCTGAAATATCATGCTCGGGAGTGCTTCTCATTTTTTCTTGAAGACTATCAACACAACCCTTTAGAATTTGAGTGGCGTTGCGACCAAGGCGTTCACGTTGTGAATCTAATACACTTAAATCATTACCTTGAAAATAACGAGGAGTAGGAAGTTTTTCTTCTATTATCCCTAATAGGCCAACCTTAAAAACCTCTTTTGTAGAATTCATTTTAAAGTTTAAAACAAAGTCATCCATCTTCTGATCTTTAATTGGACCATCTTCCATTGCAGCAATTGCGCCCAATTCATTGAAGAATTCATCAGAAACCATAGCATCTTCTATTGCCTGTCTTTGTGTAGTTGTAAAAACTTCTGATAAAAGAGGATGCCCTTCTAAAGTTTCGCGCAGTTTTAGGCGCATAATATATTCGGTTACTCTTACAGTGGTTTCTTCCACACAAAACTTAATAGGATCTTCTGTGACCTTGGCCTCACCGAGACAGGTGTTTAATATCTCGGTACCTTTTGATACTACTAATTCTGCATCAGCTTGTGTCTGAAGAATGCCATCGGCCAACATTTTATTGGCCTTCTCCCTCAGGATATTTGGACCGAGTACCTTTGCAGACTGTGCTTCAATAGCAGTAATCGCCAATTTTATAGCAGCGTCATCCTTTTCGTTTAAGGCTTTAATTAAGTTTTGACCTAGCTCTCCTTGTCCATCTTCTCCAAATATTTCTCTTTCTACTCTTTGAACAAGTTCCTGTGCCTTGGCCGCGGGAGTAACAGCTCCAATCATCTCTTCAATTTTTTGAGTCAAAACACCATTCAAAACAATCGGAATGGCCTCTGGCTTAAAAAGATCTAATTTTGCCATGGCCTGATCAAGATTGGCTGCGCCATTTAATCGCTCACTTAATGTGGCCAAAAGCGTTGTCGTGATTCTCTCTTTGGTTTCCTCGGTCATTTCAACTTGAGAAAGGGAATCATTAATAAAAGGGGTAAAAAGAAATGGCTGAACGTCTGAGTCTTTTAAAAGCTCTACCGCACAAACATCCTTTAGTTTCTCTTGCTCTAAAAGTATCTCATTAACAATGACATAGTTTTCAAGCTTTTCTTGGAAGCATTGGCGAACACTTTCGCCCACCTTATTTTTCGCCTCATTAGTTAATTCAATACTCGCATATTCGGGGCTTTCAGAGAGTTTTTCTTCCAACAAGTCTTGGGCGATATAATAACTAGACATCACAATCGCATCTTTTAAACAAACTGCTGATCGTTCTTCACTGGCAGCATCTCTTCTTTTACTTTCAATTTCTTTTTCTGCTTCAGTAAGGTCAGCATTTTTTAAAAGCCAAATAGGGACTTGATCTAATTGATGTTTATGAAAATCAAGGAAACACTGAAGTGGGTCTTTGCCTTCCTTTTCAATTATACTTTCATATCTCTCCAAACCAAGCATTTGAATCATTGTCTGATTGGCCGCATGACCTGTGCCTAGATTTGTCAAAACTCGATTGCACTCTAAGGGATCAAAACTTGGAACAACTATCCCCACATTTAGATTTCTATCACTACCCGTTTGAGCAACTAACTCTGCTCTTTTATTTTGGTATAACTGTCTTAATGATTTTATTGAAGATTTTTGCCTATCGATACAGTCCTTCATGCCTGGACTAAAGCTATCTTCCATGACAATTGACTTAGCCTCATCAGACAGCTCTATTTCACTTAAGCGAGCGGCCAAGGCGACCTCCCCTACACTTAGGGCCACATCCTCAACCAGAAGGTTCATACAACTCATAAAGGCTTGTTCAAATAAATCTGCCCCCATGATGCCTAAAGACTGAAGGTTCACTTCATATCCACGAGGACCATAGCGCCCTACACCTTCCTCATGTAAGCATTGACGAGATCGCTCGCGAGCACTTTTTAAGCGCTCACTTCTATAGTTTAGGTTTAAATTTAAATCTCGTGAAATTTCTCCAACTTGCTGATCAATAAGGGCCGGTGCGACTTTATCAACTGTTTCCATCAAAGCTTTATAAAGACACCCTTGGACAAGGGTAAGACCTTCATCTCCTTCGACTCGAGTTTTTACTGGGTCATAATTTTCCTGAGTGCATGCAAGAAAATCCCTCTCACCAACATCCGTAAAGTCGCCAAGAGAGGACTGAACAAGCTTTAACTTTAATATTTCTTTCGCGACATCAATGGGCGCTTCCCTCATAAAGATGGCCATACAATGATTGGCCATATCACTATTTCGAGCAGAACTCGCCTTTTTTAGGCATAACCGAAAATCTCTCAACACAATATTTACCATATTAGAAATGTTGGTATCTTCTTCATCAGGTATAAGAGAACTTACCATCCGGGTAAGAACCATTTCACCAAAACGAGAAAAGGACTCCTCTGTGGCCACCGCTTCAATTCTATTTTTACTTTGACCAAAGTTATCTGTTCTCAAGGCAACGGCCTCAGTGACTTCATTAGCAACTATTTGAATGTCATTATCTGTAACCAAATCACTATAGTCATTTTTGGCAAAGGTCTCTCTTGCCTGTTCTAATATCGTCTCTCTTACTTTTTCTCTACGACCATTACGTGAAAAGAAGAGTTGAAATCCAAGGTTTACGAGACCTCCTCCTCCTTCTCTTTCAAAAACAACATTGTTATAAATATCCGAGCGACTTCCAACATAACGGAAGCGAGGGCCAACACTTGCGAGTTGACCATCGGACATATTTAAATCATAAGTAGATTTTTCAAAGCCATCAAAGTTAAAACGACCTTCACCTTGTTGTCCTCTTAAGTAAGCGGAGAGACGAGGAATACGTTGTCCTGAACTATTCAAGCCTCTATCTGATTCAAGTACAACTTGAGCTTCCCACTCTTTCGAGATTTCATTAAAGGCTTCAACCAAAAATTGTTTTTCACCGTTATCACCAGCAATGTGACTAATACGCATTTTCTTATCACGGGCCAATCCTGGGTTTCGAAAATTTAAATCAATAATTCTACCAAAACGATCTAGGTTCCCCACCAAGGGATGCTCTCTTCCAAAAAGAGATAGCTGTAAATTAATTGTATTACTTGGTCCCCGCTCAATCGTTTCAGGAAGGCCGGCCTGTAATTCACTACGCCACAAACTTTCCAAGACTTGGTTAATGTCATCAAGATTCTTCTCTCCGACTTCCCCCAGTGGCATAGTTGTCACGAGTGGTTTTTCACATCCCCCCGTCATCACAACAACATTTCTTAAGATTTCAACTTCCTTTTCACCCATTCCCTGAAATCTGAGTAGGGCCTGCTCATAACCGACGTCATCATTTAGATCATAAAAAGTTTCTTCCAAAACATTCTGGCTACCGTCTTCTTTATAAGTATAGCGACGAAAAAGAAGTTCATTGCTTTCGGGATGAAAGAGAACCTCCTCAAATATTCCAGTTGAAGTCTCTTTTAGCTGGAGTCTTTCAAACTTTTCTTGATACTTTCTTACCTGTTCAAAATAAGATTGAAATGTTCCTTCAGGAATCGAAAAGCCATGATCTTTCATTAGATCTTTAATTTTATTGGTGGCCTCTAACATTTGATGATAGGTCTTGGCCGCTAAAACTCTTCTCTCTAGCGGAGTCTGGTCATTACCCACATTATCTAAGTCTGTGACTAGGCCAAAAGTTCCTGCAAACTGATGCTCTCTTGAGGTTTTATTTGATACTGATTGAAAAACAAACTCACCCAAGCTCTCATTGAAGTAGACGCCAACTTGGGTATTTTCTCTATTCCCTATTTGCATCAAACGATAGCGACTATAACCTGTCCTAACTTGATTCATCGTTTTTTGAAAAACTTCTTCACCTTCATCAGGAATGATGGAACGTATCGCCTCCCTAGCACTTTCTTGAGAATTTTTTTGAGTTAGATCATAATCACTAACTTTTCTTAAGCTCCATCCACTAGGAGCAGGTCTCCAGGCCTCACTAATTCTCGGCGTTGACTCTTCACCTACAGGCCCTACTGTTCCGGAACGATCAAACTCTTTAACGATTATTCTTTGAGACAATTGATCAAGGTAAATTTCGGTTATAGAAGTGCCTTGATCTTCTTCAATACGAGATTGCAAGACATAGCGATCCTGAGACTGTGCAGGACAGATGATTATCAAATATAGAAAAAGTATAAAAGGTAATGAACCTTTTAAATTAGGGCCCAATCTCACCGAGGCCTCTCCTTCAATTACTCTCACTAGAACTCCTTCGCGGAGTCCTCCGTAGAACGTATCGACGGACAGGGGAAATTACTTGACCAATAAGGTGCGATTTAGCGGAAGTTTATTTTCGCAATTTCAATGAGATAGGTGCCAATACTAAAAAAGAGTGCCAATAGAATGAACTTAATTCTCTCTTTGATTTGATTTGAACGCCAGGGAAAAAGGGCCCAAGTCATACCCGCAGCTAATCCAGCCCCATGGGCGACATTAGCAATAGGCCCGATCAGTCCGGTTAAACACAAGAAATACCAACCAACCATTAAGACCACATCCCTTTTGGGAAGACGAAAACCATCCCCCTCCCTCAAGGCACCAAAAACCCAAAGGTAACCTAAGAGGCCATAAACTAAACCACTTAACCCACCAAAACGAGAGCCAAAAGCTAGATACTGGAGGGTATTTGAAAATATCGCTACGATTAAAACAAAAAAGAGAAATACTTTACTCCCTTTTTCATTTTCAAAAAGAGTCCCTAAGTCTTTTATCCACATACAATTAAAAAGTATGTGCATAAAATTAAAATGAAGAAAAATGGGTGTTACCAAACGCCAAATCTCTCCAGCTTGAATACTTCCAAAAGTTCCTCTACCTTTCCCATTGAAAAAAAACAATTCAAGCATCTGTGCAAATGTTTCTTTATTGAATGAAGTAAAAAAGATAATAACGGAAATAAGAATTAAGGCTTTTGTTAAAGGCCCCATTGAGAGACCGCGCATCTTCTCCCACTCCGGGTCGATTTCAGGAGGAGCTCCAGGTAGCCCCATACGCACTCGAAAATACTCCATGGCCTCGTTAGTTTCATTTTCCTTCATTGAGAAAATTTGATAAATCGTGCCCTCTTTAGTGTTGAAAGGGCTTACCGAAACGTCATAACCCTTACCTTTCATCTCATTAGTAAGAGTTAACGCCATATTTTTATCAAATAATTCACCAACAATTTTCATGAAATTATCCTAGCATAAAGAATTCGACCTGCCCCAATTTGTCCCGTGATATAATGTTCAAATATGATTTTGATACCTGACAATGAACTTCATTTCTCTTTTAGCCGCTCTTCCGGGGCCGGTGGTCAAAATGTTAACAAGCTCAATACCAAGGTAACTTTGACTTGGGACATGGAGAGTAGTCAGTCACTAAATGGCAGCATAAAAAAACGTTTCCTTATCACTTACAAAAACCTTCTCACAGATCATGGTGTTGTGTTGCAGTCTGATCGCTATCGCAGTCAAAAGCGCAACAAAGATGATGCAATAGAAAAGCTCCACTCCTTAATCGAATCCGTAAGAAAACCACCGAAAATGCGAGTCCCAACCAAACCCACCTTAGCAGCACGAAAGAGGCGCCTTCTTCACAAGAAACGCCAATCTGACAAAAAGAAGATGAGACAAGAAAAGCATTAAGAAAAATATTAATCCCCACCCACCTAATTTCAATAAGTTAAAAAATGTGTCTAATAAATAAGGTAAAATTTAGCCTATTTTAATGTTATATTATCAATCAAAATAGGTTTATTTTTACCCCATTTTAAGGTATTAATTTTATTCAACTTTATCACTTAAAAACGAAAACAGACCGATGCTGAAGGCCAGTTCATGATCAAAATTAATAAAAAGGTCGAATACGCACTCATCGCGCTCAAGTATATGGCCTCTCAGGTAGACGGTAAGCTTACAAGTGCGCGAGAAATCTGTGATCGTTTCAAGACTCCTTTTGATACAACGGCAAAAGTCCTACAGACAATGAATAACAAAGGTCTGTTAACATCCACCAAAGGAATCAAAGGCGGTTACGCTTTGGCCAAGCCTTTAAACTCAATTACTTTTACCGAACTCGGAAAAATGATTGAAGGCCGCCAAGAGTTTCAACAATTTTGCGAAAGTTCAAAAGGCCTTTGCGACCTTTACGATATCTGCAATATCGTGACCCCTATAGAATCACTCAATAACAAAATTAATAGTTTTTTAAATGAACTCACTCTAGAAGAACTTTTATTTCAGAATGCTGAAAAAGAACCTCTTGAGTACTTAAAAACGGAGAATGCATGAGCACTAAAGACGCTCTCACAGAAGATTATAAGTACGGTTTCTATACTGATATCGAAACGGAAGAATTTCCAAAAGGTCTCAACGAAGACGTTATCCGTTTACTCAGTAAGAAGAAGGATGAGCCTGAATGGCTCCTTGAATACCGCCTAAAGGCTTTTAGGTATTGGCTAAAAATGCCTATGCCAGATTGGGCAAAACTAAATATTCCTGAAATTGATTTCCAGGATCTTTATTACTATTCTGCCCCGAAGAAAAAAGAAGACGGTCCAGCATCTTTAGATGAAATCGACCCTGAGTTACTGGCCACCTTTGAAAAGCTTGGCATTCCCATTGGAGAGCAAAAGCGTATTACTGGAGTTGCCGTCGATGTTGTTTTTGATTCGGTATCGATTGCAACAACCTGGAAGGAAGACCTTGAAAAAGTGGGAGTTATCTTCTGCTCAATAAGTGAAGCCGTTCACAACCACCCAGAGCTTGTTAAGAAGTACCTTGGAACCGTAGTTCCTTATACTGATAATTTTTATGCGGCCTTAAATGCAGCTGTTTTTTCTGACGGATCCTTTGCCTACATCCCGAAGGGTGTTACCTCTCCTATGGATCTTTCGACTTACTTTAGGATCAATGCAAAAGAAACAGGTCAGTTTGAAAGAACACTTATAGTCGGAGAAGATGGCTCTTATGTTAATTATCTCGAAGGCTGTACTGCGCCCCAAAGAGATGAGAACCAACTTCATGCTGCGATCGTGGAAATTGTCGCCCTAGACAATGCAGAGGTTAAGTACTCCACCGTACAAAACTGGTACGCAGGCAATAAAGAAGGCCTTGGGGGAATCTATAATTTTGTTACTAAGCGTGGAAATTGTCTTGGTAAGAATTCAAAGATTTCATGGACCCAAGTTGAAGCAGGCTCGGCCATCACTTGGAAATACCCATCATGTAATTTAATTGGTGATGGCTCTCAAGGTGCTTTTTACTCGGTTGCTTTAACCAATAATCAAATGCAAGCCGATACCGGCACGAAAATGGTTCATATCGGTAAAAATACTAAGTCCACAATTATCTCAAAAGGTATCTCCGCTGAGACTTCTCAAAACAATTACCGTGGTCTCGTAAAGATAATGCCTGGTGCATACGGTGCCCGTAACTATTCTCAATGTGACAGTATGCTTGTTGGTGATAAATGTTCAGCAAGTACCTTTCCCTATATTGATGTTAGGAATAATACGGCAACGGTAGAGCACGAGGCTTCCACGACTAAAATTAGTGAAGACCAGCTTTTCTATCTTCAAACCCGTGGGCTTGATATGGAAAAATGTATCTCACTTATTGTAAATGGATTTTGTAACGAGGTCTTTAAGACTCTTCCCCTTGAATTCTCGGTAGAGGCCGTAAAGCTTCTCGAAATGAAACTAGAAAACTCTGTTGGTTAAGAAGGATTATATATGATGATTGAAGTTAAAGATGTTCACGCTAAGCTTACTGATGAAACAGGTGGTGTGAAAGAGATTCTAAAAGGTATTAGCATTACAGTGAAGCCAGGTGAAGTTCATGCGATTATGGGCCCCAATGGCTCCGGAAAGTCGACACTGGCAAAAGTGATTGCTGGTCACCCCGCCTTTGAGGTTACTCAAGGTGAAATTAATTACAATATCAACGGAAAGTCTCAAAGTATCATCGAGCAAGCGCCGGACGAGCGCTCAAAGAATGGAATTTTCTTGGGCTTTCAATACCCAGTAGAAATTCCGGGAGTCTCAAACTTATCTTTTTTAAGAGAATCTTTTAATTCAGTGTGCGAGGCTCAAGGGGTCAGCCCAATGGAAGAAGAAGAATTTAGAAATTACTTGAAGCCAAAACTTAAACTGTTGGAAATGAATGAGAGCTTCCTTGACCGAGGAGTTAATACAGGCTTTTCTGGTGGAGAAAAAAAGAAAAATGAGATTCTGCAAATGGCGGTCCTCAATCCACGCCTAAGTCTTCTTGATGAGACAGACTCTGGTCTTGATATCGATGCTCTGAAAGTGGTCGCCAAAGGCGTTAATACTCTTAAGTCTAAATACAATGCAACGATTCTTGTTACCCACTATCAAAGACTCCTTGATTATATTGTCCCTGACTTTGTTCATGTCCTGTACGACGGAAAAATTATTAAATCAGGTGGCAAGGAACTTGCTCTTGAACTTGAGAAAAAAGGTTACGACTGGTTAATTGAGGGAGAAAGCTAAATGGAGCCCATTGTCCTATCAGATAAAAGTCAAAGATACCTTGCAAAGGCAGCCGGCCTAGGTGGCCCATTGAACCTACTTGGGGAACGAGGCCTACCAACCAAAAAGAATGAAAACTACAAGTACACAAATCTTGAAAACATTCTTGCTGACGACCTCAACTTAGCAAAAAGCCGACCAGGCCTTGATGCTCTATCAAAAATAAAGACAGAGCTTCCAGCTGGTCCATGCCTAATCTTTATTAACGGTGAGTTTCAAGAAAATGATTCTCAGCTACCAGATGGTCTTACAATAACTCCTGCCAAGTTAACGGGTGAGAGCACAGATTTGTTTGAAGAGCTTAGTATGAGCTTGGCCCCCTATTCCTATTCACTCACAGTTGCAGGTGGAAAAAAGGTAGCGGCAGCAAATATTATTCATGTTCTTAATGGGGATCAAAACGAAAGTATTTTGACCTCTCTTGTGATTAACGCGGAACCATCATCAGAATCAAGCTTTCTTGAAGTTTTTCTCAATGAAAATGAAGAAAAAGTACAAAGTTTTACACTTACGAAAATTAACTGTGAAGCAAATGCCAAGGTATCCCATACCAAAGCAGTGTTGGCCCATTTGTCCCATACTCACATTGGAAAAGTAAAAGTGGACCTTGCAAGAGATGCTTTGCTTTATAGCTTAACATTTTGTGCTACTGGTTCTGTGAATAGAAATAACCTTGAAGTTAGTATTAATGGAGTTGGCGCACATGCCACAGTCAATGGACTGTATACGGCCAGAGGTGAACAGCACCAAGATAACTTTATTCATATCCATCATCGTGCCGCTCACACCACTAGTGAGCAAATTTTCAAAGGTATTATGGATGACAACAGTCGTGGTGCTTTTACAGGTAAAGTTGTTATTCACCGTGATGCCCAGCAAGTTGATGCCACTCAACTCAATAAGAATCTCCTTCTAAGTAATAAGGCCCATGTTGATACCCGCCCGCAAATTGAAGTTTATGCAGACGATGTTAAATGTGGACACGGTGCTACTGTTGGCCAAATCAATCAAGAGGAAGTCTTTTATCTAGAGAGTAGAGGTATTCAAAAACTAAAGGCCCAAAAAATTCTCTGCCATGCATTTGGACAAGAAGTTCTAGACTCCTGTCCTGAAAAGGCCACCTCCAATTTCTTAAGTGCACAGCTTTTCAAAAATTTTGAACAGTATGCTCTTGAAAAACTTGGATCTGAGGAATCTTAATTATGAATATTGATGCCAAAAGAGAAGACTTCCCAGCTTTAAAACAAAATATTCACGGACATCCTTTGGTCTACTTGGATAATGCGGCTTCAACTCTTAAGCCTCAAAGTGTTATTGATGCTATTTCTCAACATTATTCTAAAGAAACCGCCAATGTTCACCGTGGGATTCATTTCTTATCGGCCCAAGGAACTCAAAAATATGAGGCCAGCCGAAAGGCCCTTCAAAACTATATTAATGCTCCTCATGAACATGAAGTTATTTTTACCGGTGGGACAACCGATGGCATCAACCTAGTGGCAGAATGCTGGAGCGAAGTTTTCTTAAATGAAGGTGATGAAATTCTTATCTCAACTATGGAGCACCATTCAAATATTGTTCCTTGGCAACTTGCCTGCGAAAAGAAAAAGGCAAAAGTTATAGAGATTCCCGTTACTGATGCCGGTGAAGTTGATGAAGAAGCCTTTCAAAAGCTTTTAAATTCTGGAAAAGTAAAAATGGTCGCCATGACCCATATTTCAAATACTCTAGGGACGATCAATCCTATAAAAAAATACACTCAGTGGACTCATGCGGTCGGTGCTCACTTACTCGTGGATGCGGCCCAAAGTATTGCTCATCTAAAGGTTGATGTTCAAGATATTGGCTGTGACTTTCTCGCCTTTGGTGCCCATAAGATGTTTGGGCCCACTGGGGTCGGTGTTCTTTATGGCAAAGAAGAACTTCTTAACAAAATGCCTCCCTATCGTGGCGGTGGTGCCATGATCAAGGAAGTCACATTTGAAAAA
>JAFMBV010000147.1 GCA_017858255.1 Bacteriovoracaceae bacterium | reverse complement strand
GGCAGGACTTTCACCTGCGGAGGATCAGCTAGCTTCGCTACCTTCAAACAAGACCTATACTACTCTTCTCAATTTTATTTTCAAGATGAAGTTGGTTAGCTTTATTAATGACCAGAATCACTATTAACAATATTAATTCAATTTTAAATAAAGTGATCAAATTCACTTTAAAAACTAGGAAGAATTATTCCGTCTTTTGAATTTAAAGTTTAGCTATCTATGTAAGACATTAATCTTTTAAATGGCAGCGCCAAGAAAAAAGTACGCCTAACCTTAACTAAAAAAAGGAAATAAAATGAATTCAAAAAGTTTAATTATTCTAGTCTTACTAGCTATTCTTAGTTTTTTTTATCTAGAAACCTTTGGCAGAAGAGGAAGTCCCAGCTGGGAACCACTTAATTGGCAAGACTCAGATGGATGGAGTGATGAAAGTAAATATGGAAAGCTCTATGACACACAAGCAATGGAATTCTTAAAAGGTGAGATTGTCGCTATTGAGGAGTTGAATCCTTATAGTGGAATGAGAACAGGAATTCATCTCATTATAAAAACTGCAGATGATCAAGTATCAGTTCAGCTGGGTCCATCTTGGTACATACTTAATCAAGGCCTAAAGTTCGAGGTTGGTGAAAACATAGAAATAACAGGGTCAAGAATTCCTTTAGTTGATAAGCATGTTGTTGTTGCCAAGGAGATTTGGAAAGATGATGGCCATTTACAACTTCGAGATGAACTAGGAATCCCTTACTGGTGTTCAAAATGTGCTCCTAATAGAGACAACATCAAAAAATAGAGGGAAATTCGGAGTATTTCTGTAAGATTCTCTATAAATAAGCCTTAAGCTCTAATAGGGCCTATAAATTAATTACACTACTTAGGTAAGTTTAATTATAATCTAGGGAATGAATAACTTTAGCCAAAAGGCCATTTGTCTCATTCGACCACAATACGTATTGCCCCTTGAGCATTTTAGCGGTGCCTATTCTTCCCCACCTCTAGGACTTGCCTATTTAAGTGGGACTTTAAAGAGTATCGGTCACGTTGTGAAAACTATCGATGCAATTGGGGAAGACCTTGACCAATATTTCAAGTTTTCTACAAGCTCCTCAACTCTCTCTGTTATTGGATTAACGAATGAACAGATAATTCAGAGCATTCCAAAAGATAGTGATTATATTGGTCTATCTCTTATGTTTTCTAATGAGTGGATTCATCACAAGCACCTTGTAAATTTAATCATAAAAGACTTCCCTTATTCAAAAGTCATCCTTGGTGGTGAACACACAACCGCAGAGTATGAGAGAGTTTTGGATGAGTGCCCTGGTCTTTATGCATGCGTCCTCGGTGAAGGAGAACAAATCATTGCAGATATCTGTTCAGGAACTGAAAGAGCAAATATTTCTGGCATCGCCTATATTGAGCAAGAAAGACTTATTCTTAATGAAAATAGACCACGCCTAAAGAGTATTACAAAAATCCCTTGGCCATCTTGGGACGGCATACCACTTGAAAATTACTTAGAAAAAAAGCTTGGCTACAACTCCCCACAAGGAAAGAGGTCCGTTCCCATGCTGGCCTCTCGAGGTTGTCCCTACCAGTGTACCTTTTGTAGCAATAAGGCGATGTGGACCACGAGGTGGGTTCCTCGGGATATCGATGATTTAATAGATGAAATTAAATACAATCTTAGAAATTTCAACATGGAACATATTGAATTTCACGACCTAACGGCCGTCATAAACAAGCAATGGACGATAGATTTTTGTCGTCGCCTGTTAGAAGAAGACCTACCAATTACATGGTCTATGCCAGCAGGCACTCGCTCTGAGGCACTCTCTAAAGAAGTCCTATCCTTAATCTACCAAAGTGGATGTAAGAGGATGACTTATGCACCAGAGAGTGGATCAGAAGAGACTCTCAAAAATATGAAAAAGAAGGTAAATCTCAAGAAGATGATTCTTTCGATACGAACCGCTTTAAAATTAGGTTTTAATGTAAAAGTTCACATGATTATGGGGGCACCAAAACAAAAGAAGAGAGAAGTGCTTCAAAGTTTTTACTTCTTATTAAAGCTAGCTTTTTACGGTGTCCACGATGCAAGTTGCTATGCTTACTCCCCTTATCCAGGAACAGAAGATTTTGAATATCTCAAGAAAAACAACCAGATAATCATAGACGATAATTACGATGAATTACTTGCCAACAATGTTTATAACTCCTTCAAAAATGTTAAGTCATGGTCTGAACACATCCCGAAACAATTATTAATATTCATGACCCTTGGAGGAAGTGCCTTCTTTTATTTCTTTCAATTTCTATTTCGTCCCTATCGAATCATTACCGTAATTTATAGAATTTCCACAAAGACTAGCTTCACGACCTTTGAATTGGCTATTTCAAGTTTTCTTTATGGATTTATGAGAGACAGAAAGAAAACCATAAAGAGCTAATAAATCATGATCAAGAAAATCCTTAGTATATTGTTTGGCTTATCAGCCGTGATATTAATTGACCAAAATTTTTTCTTTTATAATCTTCATAAAAAGCATCACTACCTTTATTGTAAGTTTAAGGATTGTTCGAAAGGCCCTTTTACTAAGAACAAGAAGCATAATTTTTTACTAAACCCCAAAAATTCATTTAAATTACAAGATCTTGCCCAAAGTAAATCAATCCCTAAACATAATGATTACCTTCTAAATGAGCATGGATTTAGATTAAGTAACGATAGCTCTAAAAAAATAAATATTAATCTTTTTGGCGACTCTTTCACCTTTGGGCTATTTCTAGGTGAGGAGCAACAAATTGCAACACTTCTTAATAAGATGAGTAAGACATGCCATTTCAAAAATTATGGCGTTCCGGCCTATGATCTCCTTCAAATGGTAAACCTAAGCCTTGACAAGGATTTGGTTCAAGAGGCCCAGAAAAACTTATTTCTTTTTATATCAGATGATATGATTAGAATAACTAGGCAAATAGAGGTTCACCCTTATGCCATACACACTACAATTTGGGATTTACAAAAAGACTTTAATCTAAGAGATGGCATCGTGCCGATTTTCAGAATCCCAACGAAGTTAATTAGAAGTAGCTTCTTTTTTTATAAACTATACACGATTTTTGACAAGAAATTCTGGGCCCAGACTCCTTACCAAACCCTATTAGACAAATTTAAAAAACGTTCAGAGGAAAGGGGTATCCCAGCTATCTTTATCCACCTACCAAGTCCAAGCGATTATAAAGTAATGAATAGAGCGGAAGAGGTCTTCAGGCCCAGTATCGCCTTTAAAGATATAACGATAAAAGAGTTTGTAACCATTAAAAGTAAGACGCACTACTTTTTTGAAAATGATGGTCACCCAACCCCACTTGGTGCAAAAACTTACGCAAATGGTATTGCGTCTAGGCTTAAAGACATATGTTTTTAACTAGTTAGGTGAAAATATCATCATAGGGAGGAATTCACTAGACAATATAAACTCTTTACGTCATATGTGTCACAACAAAATCTATTGCTTATTTTCTATATGTATTCTACTCATTGTTTCCCAACTAAATTATTACTTTAACTTAAGGACCCAAGGTATGAAAAAAGACCCTCCTCGTAATTGTAGTGAATGCCCAGCATTCAAATTAGGACCCCTATCATCTTTAGGATCAAAAGCGATTGAAGACCTCAGTCAGCATAAAGTTCGAAATATCTATAAGAAAAGCCAGAACCTGTTTATAGAAGGAAGTCATCCCTTTGGTGTCTTTTGTATTTCTTCTGGAAATATAAAAGTTACAAAGTCCGGTAAGAACGGTAGCGAATCTATCGTAAGGATTGCCAAGGTAGGTGACTTCTTAGGAGAGCAAAGCTTATTTTCAGGTGAACAATATAAGGTAACAGCTACTGCCATTGAAGATACAAGTGTTTGTTTTATAGATAGCAAACATATCTTAAGTATCATTAAGAAAGAGCCTACAGTGGCCATGAAAGTCATTGAAGGAATATCCAAAAAGATGGGTTTTGCAGAGGAAAACCTAAGCTCCTTTCATCAAAAAAATGTACGAGAAAGGTTAGCGACATTACTAATCCAATTGAAAGAAGAACATAGTCAAAAGGAATTAGACGGTCGTTTTCGCATCACTCTAAAGCTCAAGAGAGATGAGATGGCCACTATGATTGGTACAGCAAGTGAAACACTCATTCGCTTTATCACCGAATTTAAACAGGCCAACCTAATCGAACAAGTTGGTAAAACTCTCTTTATAAAAAACTTAAAAGAACTTGAGAAATGGTCGAAACCTATTTAGTAAAATATGAAAGAAATCCAACTTTTAATGGGTTAATTTAATACCTTGCCTAAGAAACATTCATTCAAGAAGTGGATTTTTCTGATAAAATCCATTCATGAACAAGAATTGGATTATTTCACAAGTTTGGAAAGATATTCTCTTTATCAACTTTAAAGTAGATGCTGACTTACTAAGGGCCTCATTGCCCAAACCCCTTGAACTAGACACTTTCAAAGGGGAAGCCTTCCTCTCTGTTGTACCCTTTCGCATGGAGGGTATCCGCTTTCCTTTTACACCGGCCTTACCATTTTCTAGTTTGTGGGAGCTAAACCTTAGAACTTATGTAAATTACAAGGGACGAAGAGGTATCTATTTTTTCACTTTAGATACTGATCATTTATTAGGACAATGGATCGCGAAGTCCTTTTTTCACTTACCCTATCGTTTTAGACCCATTCGTGCCCACCTAGAAAAGAGAATATATAAATTTGAGGTAAAAGGCTCTCTAGATATAATCGCAAAGGTTAGTGATGTGCCTTTAGTGGCAAGTGAATATAATGATTGGTTAGTAGAGCGCTATAGTTTATTTACCGTAAAAAAGACTCCAGAGGGAAATCGATTATGGCGAGGTGATGTCGTTCATAAACCCTGGCCCTTATCTTTTTGCCAATTAAAGATAAATAAAGAAGAACTTTGCCGGGAGTTCTTTAAAACCGGTAATTTTCAGCTAGATTCTTTTTTCTACGCCAAAGAACTACCAGTCTACTTTAAGCCCTTTAAACGAATTGAATAGTATTGGGTAAGAAACAGAATATTAAGCACTTACGTAGTCAAATATATCCAGAATGATTAAAAACAATAGGTAAAAAGTAAGAGCAAGGTTTTTTGAAACGCTAAAGAATGCTAATTAAAGACCATGAACAGATCTCAAATTACCATTGGTGCCATTCTTTTCTTAATGTCCTTCTTTCCCCTAAGTACTGCGGCCCAATTCGATATCAGAAAAACCTACAGCCCCCATATTGAGGGTGAAACATTATATATTAGAGGAAAGATAGATAGTCATATTTATGATTTTCTCTCTTACAATTATCAGCAACTAAAATCAGTTCGCTACGTCTCTGTAAATTCCTATGGCGGAAACCATGACTGGTCACTAGAAATTGCTCGAAGATTACGAGAATTAAAACTAAGCACCTTACTAGAAAAAGGTAATGTATGTGCAAGCGCTTGCCTATATATATTTGGTGCAGGCATTGAACGTGTGGCACACCATTCAACATGGTTCGGCATTCATGGTGCAAGACTAGGAAAAGGCAGCGCCATGAAGTTCATCAATGCATGCTACTCACTTAATCCCGATGGCGAAACGATGGGTTATGACCCCACAAAGATCGGCTGCCAAAGTGTCTACCAAGAGCTTTATGAACTTTGCTACTCCAATACTCTCGAGGCGTTTTTGACCCTCGAGCAAAACGGGGTCTCCACGAAGTTATTTGAGGATTATCTAAGTTTGGAAGAAGAAATTAACTGGTCTGACAACTTTAACTTCATGAAGATAAGGGACTGGGAACTTCAAGCACAAGACGCTGAAAAGTATCATTTAGTAACGAAGAGAATTTATGAAAACTAAAATAACATCCCTATTACTTGCTTCTTTTATAATGACTTCAATTTATTCCTCTGAGTGGAATAACTTACCGAGGAGTGAGCAAAGCGAAATTTTGCTAGACCTTGAATATAGCAGTGCTCCCGCCGGCACAGAGAAAATCATCCTTATCAATAGCGCAAGTGAAGCAATACCAACAGATGCAACCTACCAAGGAAGCTATCAAGTCTATATCAATAATATGATTGAAGAGTATCGTGACAAAGTCTCCACAGAAGGAATTGAGCAAAGTCCTTACCCATTCTACGGAGCTCCAATAATTAAAGAACTAATACTTTTGATAGAGACAAACTCCAAGAAGGTTCTTGGAGCCAATATGTACGTTTTTCAAGACGGACGCGATGAAGATGGTGAAGAAGCCGATGTTAATTGGGGCGTAAACTTTCAAACTGATGAAAACGCACAGGCCTTAGAGGACTTTTACTACTTCGAGTGGACAGGGCACTAATCCCCCTGCCACACAGAGAAGAATAACTAGAGTACTCCGGCCTTCCGCTGCATGTACTCTCTCAAAGTACGGTTGCTGTTTTTATTAGCACGATAATGTTTCCCAACTTTATAGTAGTTGCTGATTGGATTAAAATTATCTTTGTAATACTCCAGAACATCTAAGTTGACCTTCCCTTAGTTTAACGGACACTCTTTTAACAGCACGACTTATGTGATAA
>JAFMBV010000036.1 GCA_017858255.1 Bacteriovoracaceae bacterium | reverse complement strand
TTACGGGCATCAGCAACAACCTTTTTTTGAACTGGGCTAAGAGCATAAATAGAGTTCACGAATAAAGAGATAAAGATAAAAATAAGACTTTCTTTCATTTAAACACTCATTTGAATTTATTAATCAGGTATTCGAGAGGGATACGAAGACAACTAAAATAATTGTGAACCTAAACCTTGTTTCTTTATTATATGATTTACTTCCGCATAATATCAAATTTTTCTTTTTGAGAAATACATTGGAGAATGGCCTTTTGATTGGGAAAGATTGACTAGACTTTAACGACTTCTTTTTTAATCAAATGAAGAAGATAAGTCTCCCGCTCAATCGACATCCCCTTCTTTTCACTAGTGGCCATCGTTTCTTCATTATGGGCAATGGCATCGTGAATATTTATCCATTGCGGCTTCATTCCGTTATCAAGTTCATAATGTTCCAAACTTGTCTCTCCAAGTTCTTGATCGACAGAGCATGTATAGCAATAAGAAACCATATGTTGGATATCAAAGTCAGGCTTATACCACGGTCTATATTCTTCATAGATACCGAACTCTCTTATATCTAAAATATTTTTGGCACCTGTTTCTTCTTGAAGCTCTCGAATCATTCCGGGGATAAGCTCTTCACCGTCATCTATACCGCCACCTGGTAGGCAATAGTCATGATATCGTTCAGTAAAAACCATAAGAATCATGTCCCCCCTGAGAGCAATTGCCCTCGTGGCCTTTCGTTGAAAGATAGACTTATTATCAATGGTATCGATTTGTGAATGTATAGCCGTGTGAATGTGCCTCATACTATGTGTCCTACTTCTCTTAAAGCTCTAGCTGCTTAAACCTTCAGCATACTTGGCCAGGCCCTGTACTACGGACTGGAAGACCTCACTCATTTCTATTTTCTCTTTGCCAAAAATGTCTGCAAGATGCTTTTGCACTAGTGGCATCTGACCAGTGCCTCCAGTGATACGCACTTGATCCACGTCCTTAGGAGCTAGACCAGATTGCTCAAAGACTTTATCTAAAGCACCGAAAATATCTTCAAGCTCACCATGGACCGATTTTTCAAAGACTGCCCGTTCAATCTCCATTTGAATGTCAATTCCTGGATGATGAAATTCAAATAGGCACTCATCTTTAACGCCCAATTCGATCTTGCTCTTTTCAATACTAGCATACACAGGATAGCCTAGGTCCTCTTCTACCAAACAAAAAAGTTGATTAAAGAAACGCTGGTCGTCGCCTTCAACCACCCATTGCTTAAGCTCTTTAAGAAATTCCCAAGTGTCACGCTCTTTTAGAAAGACTATGTGAGCAGGGTTACAAAGTTTACTGAGAAACTTCCGAGGAAAGCTTAAGAGGTTGTCTCCCATAGGAGTACGATATTTGACATCTTTTCCAAAATGAGAAGAAATAAACTTCCGCATAATGCGGCCATCAATAGCATCTCCGGCAACAAAAACACCGGATAGTCCCCGCACATTTTCCTTACTGAATTTAGCAGTACCTGTCTTCAAAAGAGTAAAGTCCGAGGTTCCCCCACCAAAGTCACAAACTAAGACAAGCCTCTCTCCAAGTTCAGGATCAGTGTTTAGGCCGGCAGCAATGGGCTCAGGGCAAAACTCTATTCGTTTAAAGCCGGCCAATTCAGCAGCTCGCCGCATTCTCTCTTGTGCTAGTTGGTCTTTTTTAGGGTCTAGAGAATATAAGGCAGGCCTTCCCATTACCACGTTAGTCACATCATATCCGCTTTGTTGATCGGCCCGTCTCTTCATTTCTCGCAAAAAGGTAGCAATAAGTTCTTCGATCTTCATGCGTCGACCAAAAACCTCCGTCCCTTTAAAGCCTGGTTCGGGTAAGAACTTTTTTAGAGAACGAAAGAAGCGCCCCTCACCGCCCATTTCTTGATAGCGCTCAATCGCTTCCGCACCAAAGAAATAGGAGTCTTTTTCAGGTGTAAAAATTAACGACCGTAGAATAGGCTCGCCCTCTTCTAGATCAAGTAACCTAGGTTTCTCTCCCTCTTTCACAAATGAGAGTAATGAGTTCGATGTACCAAAATCAATCGCATACCACATAATACTCCTGCCTAGACCTTCTACTTTATCTATGTCGTCTTTAGGTTATTGGTTTAAAGAGCACTGACTATCTTTAGCGTAGAGCCTTTTAATTACTTTTAATTCACTACCATCAACGTGCGATTGTAAAAAACACCAATTTTTTGATTTGTCTCTCAATTGAAAGAACATACTTAGCTCTTTTGGATTGCTAATAAATTCTACTTGGCAAAGTTTACTAAATTTAAAAAAGTTAGAAGCTATAGGGTTCTTAACTATTTCTTCCAAGGTCTTTTTAATAAACTCTTTATCGTATTGCTCAAGGGTAACGCTTTTTCTAACAAGAGAGGGTGGACGAAAGGAAACTTTTCCATCCTCTATTTTAAAAGCAATCAATTGATCTCCTAACCAGCATTTCTTTCCTAGAATACTCACGTGAAGGCCAGGAATTTTAATCTCGCCATTATCATTTAGACAAGAAGAAGGAAGGATCTTAATGTCATTTGACCAGCTTTTCTTTAATATTTTAAAAACGCCATCCTTTTGAATAATCGCCTTAACTTTTTCGATTGGGATCACTTTACTTTGATCAATATCCTGACAGGGGATCGGCGAGCGGGCAAAGCAGTCTGATAAATTAAATATTACAGCAAAAATTAAGTATCCTGTTTTAATACGGAACTCCTATGAACGTCATAAACATAATGCAATTACAATGTGTCTTTCTTTTAAATTATAAGGGCTAACCGTTTTTTTTATAAGCTAAACTTTCTTACAAATTACCGATAATTTAAGCGATAAATTTAGAGAAGGATGAAAATAGGCCGATATAGGGATTTAGTTTTCGATCACTAAGAACGTTTTTATTTATAATAAAAGATTCCTTGCAGAGGATTGATTCTCTGCAAGGAATTAAGAATTAGTCTCTTTTTTTTCTAATTGTACAAGCTACTTTTACAAGAGAAGTATACATACCTGTTACATGGTTAAGATAAACATAAGACGTGTTTGTCCATGCTTGTCTTTTGAAAAAGAAATTATCGTCCCACTGGCTAACACTAAGGTTACAGTTTTTAAGGTAAGGAACTTTTTGGTTGTAACGAGCAGCTTTGATTTCTACAACAGCTGCTTGGGCCATGGCATAAGCTTCTGCACCAGTAGATGCTTGAAATTTTACTGTATCTCTGAAGTCTTTACTTTTTGCGAAACCTGCAAGAGATAAAAGAGAGATGGCAATGATGAGTACGTTTTTCATTTTTTCCTCCTAGAAAAAATCCCGAATGGGCATTATTAACATAAGAGAAAAATAGCCTGGCAAGACATGGTAGTTTAATAAAAAAACCAAAGGATATTACAATTTTGTTTACCTGTAGTTAATAACCACAAGATCCTGATACAAACACAACTCAGTGCCCAATTAAGTTTACTTCCTTAATAATTGATTCTACTAAGAGACATTGCCTGGGATATCACCATGGCTTGGTGAAATTTCGCTCACACCCAGGTGAAGAACTCGCGTTCCCGCTTCACAATTGGGGCTAACATTTTTCCCAATAACAAATCCAGAACGATTGGCCTTAACTTCCTCTTTGACTTGACCAAAAACATCATAAACGATGGCGATAATTTGTCCTTCTTCGACTTTATCCGCTAGTGTAGGAAAGACATCAATGATGCCTCCCCTTTGTGAATAAATCCAATAAGAGTTATCACAAATAATGGCATCATCCATGAGGTTGACAGATTTCCCTCTCATCATTTTGAGATGTTTCATTGTATTTAAAATACCTTCAAGGGTTTCATCAATAAGACTGTGTTGAAAGGCATTCGAATTTCCAATTTCAATCGTTATTGCCGGAATATTATTGTCATTCGCCCATGCCCTTAAAGTCCCATCTTCATCGTACTTTTGAACAATAATTTGTGGGTTTTGAAGATAAGCTAAGTTCCTTGTTTCTTCATTTTCGAGATCGGCCCTAATATAAAGACTATTAACTCTGCCATGACTTGCCGTATGTAAATCAAGTAAATAGTCGAACTTAGAAATTATCTTTTGAATAAAATGATGAGCGTATATATCCGAGGTTTTTCCATGAGGTTTACCTGGCATAATTCTATTAAGATCAACATTATCAGAAAAGTGACGTTTATTTTCTAAATATCCAGGTACATTACAAATAGGAACCATCACGAGAGTTCCTTTTAATTTATCCGGTTTAACTGCATCAATCATTTTAAAAATCGTAGAAATTCCATTGAGTTCATTACCGTGTAAAGCCGCAGTTATGCCTAGTACCGGTCCCTTCTCTAAACCACGAATGATAATGAGTGGAACCCTCCAAGGAACACCCATTGCATTATCTGAAACCAATACTTGGACCCGATGAACTTCCCCTTTTTTAAGATCAGAGAGTTTAAGGTCTTCTTTTGCTTTTATTTTAAGAATAGTCATTTTTCTACCTATAACATTATTTCGTTAACAAGGGTCTCATCATTATCAAGAGAGCGAAAGAGCTTACTTCTGAAAGCACCTTTCTTACTAATTAAGTTTTGGGCCATTTTATCAATGGCTACAACTGAAAGAACTGTTTGAATATAAGCTTCAATCAAATCATCAGTTCCAAGGCCCAAACTATTAAAGTCTTTTCGATCCATTAGCATTAAACGATTGGTGTCTGAATCCCACTGATTCTCGCCCTTCTTAATTGATAAATTGGTACCAAGAACTTCCCAGCTATTTTCTGGTGGTTCCGCAGTTAATGGGGCTTTGGCCTTCCTTGCGTAAATTGCACATGGAAAAAAACCTTTAGGTGTCGAGTAAACCATGACCCTTAAATCAGAAATATAAATATTTCCTTTTTTGTTAGGTATTGTGCCGATATGAAAAAACCGTCCATGCTGTGAGCTAGAACTCCACTCATAATGGCCAATTAAGGATTGAACGATAAATTGATCATAAGCATAGTCCTCTTTCATGAAACTATCGAGTTCTCTTTCATTGGTGATTGTATAAACCCCCTGTCCAGCGTTTGAGTAAGGGTTTTTTACAACAGCTTTTCCCCCAAACCTTTGGACCCACAAAGGAATCTCGAGTTTACTTACATCCTTAATAGTCTCTGGCATACTAATTCGCAGACCACTTCCTGCAAGCTCAGAGTTAAAAAGTTCGTAGGCCTTATTCGCCAATAATTTGTTCCTACCACCGGCCAAGCAAACTAAAGTCGAATTATAGATAAATGTTTTAGTCGTTGGAGGAATACGGTTCCAGGGCTTTTGAGTTACATATCTAAAGGCCGCTCGAATGGGAACTTCTCCATCTTCAGTTTTTAGGGTTAGGACCCCTTCATTAAAATAAACATTTGAATCTTCCTGATCATAAAAAGGAACCAAATAAACAGGCTCTCCCGTTAGGTCAGCTAAGGTTGAAG
The DNA here is from genome assembly GCA_017858255.1 of Bacteriovoracaceae bacterium. Classification (GTDB taxonomy): domain Bacteria; phylum Bdellovibrionota; class Bacteriovoracia; order Bacteriovoracales; family Bacteriovoracaceae. The sequence continues at coordinate 26,668 of JAFMBV010000036.1, read as the reverse complement.
CATAACCTGAAGTCTCCATATAGTTTTTATCATAAATGACTGCGAGGGCACCTTTTGGGAGCCTTTTCTTTTTCAACAGAGGGATAAATGAGTTTTCTATTAAAAATCGGTAACCTCGATGTTCATCAGAGTCTGTACGTGGAGGCATAGACTTTTGACCTGAGGGACAAGAGTTTGTCTCAAGAACGACCATTTTTCGGTTACCACTTTCAGTCGTGACATAAAAGAGGTCGGCGCCACCCCAAAAGAAATGGCGACAGGGGTAAGTTAGAATTTCTTCGAGATACTTAAGGTCAACCTGTGGATTTAAGTGACCATATCTTTTTAAAATCCTTTGATGATCTAGATTAAAAAAATGCCCAACCATCGCATGAAGCTGAGCATTAAGGGCCTTAGGATAAAAATGATTTTCGGGTTCAAAGTCACCCGGATTTATAATTTTTATGTCGTTATTCATTGCTAACTCCCAATATCTACCCAAACTCGCCAAGACCTGGTGCCTCAGCGTCATTTCAAGCAATTGCCCACATCAAAGTCTAAAATGCCGTTATTTCTCCCAAAACAATAACAGACTTATTACGCCTTATCCTATTTATTAGTGCCTTTAATATAAATATAAATATTATAAAGGTGATTAACGTTTATGGGATTCCTATATATCTAAATCATCTCCTACAACAACCAAGTTATGAAGATACAATGTTACCTAACAAGGAATCATATTCCTAATTCACGAAATTCCTTGGAAGTAGTAAAATGAGAGAAAATTAACAAGGACCCTTATGAAATACTTACTACTTTTAAGTCTGGCCTTTTCTCTTTCAACCCACGCAAAAATTAGCGACGCTTTCATGTGTTACACACAGGTCGATACTGTCGTTCTCTTTGGTGTACTAAAAAAGCAAGGAACCTTAAGAATCAACTACTTTCGCTTGGAACAAAATCCACAAACCATCGATTTAAAAATCACACGTTATGAGAGATCAGACAACTCAATCAAGGCCGTGGGCGTTTATAATGGAAAAGAACTCATAAGTATCCAATCAAAAAATGGATTCGGTACGGCAGACATAGACTTAACACCTTTTGCTGGTACAGAGGATGTCAGTTTCAAAGGAGAAGACGTTCTTTGTTACTTTGGAAGGTTCGAGGATTAAGATAATTGCTTAAATAGGGCATATTCACCGTTAGGTCATTGAAAGTATCAATCTATTGTTAAATAGCCGTCTGGTACCAGACTTGTGGCAAGCATGACGTTGTTTATATCTGCGTGTTCCAACCAACTACTCACTAATTGATGTTCGGGCGCTAACCAAAACTTTTCAATTAGTCCGGAAATTTTATGAAAAGAAGAAAGTTTATTCACAGTGGAAATTAAATGAGCCGCATTATTGAATTTATCGGGATGGCCTTCGATGGTCTTTTGAATCTTCTCTATAGCATGTAACCCAATGGCCAGTCCTAACTCGCGAAATGCGAGGCGATATTGAGCGGGAAGATGTAGTTGATTGTAAGTCATGAAGGCCTGGAAGCTGAGCTCAATGTCTCTTAGTAAGAACTCTAACCTAGTGCCTTCCTGAATATGATTCTTATCAATTAATTGGACAATTTTGAACGTATCACTTACTAAACTGCCCATGCCTAGAGCATCTTTCGTCATCCATTTTTTACCAATGCACATACCTTCCAATTCTTTAATTTCTTTTTTTAAACTCAAATCAGCGGTAATCTCAGGAAATTCTGCTAGAGTCGCCTCCAGTTGTAGATAAGTGATAAGTCCATCCAACGGGTCATGATGGCCCATTGAATCAACGAGAGGTCGGGTCAGGTCAATGCTCATTTTCCAAAAGAGGCGTTTTTCTTGCTCTGTATCCGACAGAGAAGAAGGTGAATAGGAGAACCCAGAATAGGCGACTTTGGCGAGCTCCAGTGCCCATACATGGTAAATGCTCTTGCCTGTAACATGACCGACGAGATTAAGTGCATGCATCCACTTTGTTAGGTAATGAAAATATTGGCCATCCTGATCCCATTCCAGAGACTCATTTGTCTTTTCACCGGGCTGACGCTCATTCATTTTTTTGCCAATCCTTAAACCTCCCAAAGTGGGATGTTCCAAACCCTGCTCATCGCTAAGACCACTGAGCCAGCCCCTCTTCCCACTATCAAGACGGTGCTTACCGAGTGTTTGGTGAACCTTATCAACAAGTTTTAAAGCAAGTTGTAAAAAGTATTCTTCCCCATCATGACGATACAGGCCTAAGTAGTTGCACACTGCAAAAGCGTCCGTCCAAAGATAACGTCTTGGCCTATGTGATATACCTGATATACCCGTAGAGGATGCATATTTAAGCATAATAGACTTGGCTTTGATTATTTTTTGCATTCTTTGAAACCTTAACCTATCAGTGTTGATAAGTGCCCGTAGCTTGTTTAGTGCAAAGTTATTTCACCATATAGAGACTTGGAAAATGAGATTTACTTTAGAAATTAGTGATATTTATATTTAAAATATTCAGATTAAAAAAAAGAACTTTAAAGAATTGAATTAGCAATAAATACCTATATTTTAGATTTATTCAAAACTTACATGATTTAATTTTTTTCTATGTTAGCCTTTTTACCAATGAATATGTATTCTATAAAACTAAAGGTTCTTTTGTATTTTTCTTTAATTTTTTTATCTTCATTGGTGAACTATAAAATTGAAGCAGCCGAAAAAATAGTGCTAACAATTGGCGCTGTCCATTATCCACCTTATTATGATTTTAGTGAGGAGGAGCCCAAGGGTTTTTTAGTCGAGCATCTGATTAAATCTCTTCAGCATAATTATGAAATAAAATGGCTGAGGATTCCTTTAGCTAGAGGTGGACGTTCTCTTAAGAACAAACTCATTCAAGTTTATGGCAGCTATGCTCCAGGGCCAGAGGACAAAGCTGATGTCGAATATGCTAAAAACCCTCTTGTAAAAATGCAACCCATAATTTGCTCGCTAAGGTCTATCACTCAAAATTTTGATGATACTGCATTGAAAGGACAAGAGGTCATTTATCCTCAGGGAGCTTATGTTCACTCAAAAGTAGAAGACTTAAAATTGAAAATTCAGCGCCTCGATTACACGGGAAACTATATTTTACGAGCAATTAAGATGATAAAGAAAGAAAGGGCGAAGTTTTTTATTCTACCTGAATCTTTCGGAGTTAGGCCTTTTTTAAAGTCAAATCCACAACTTATGTGCGCAAACTTCGCAAATCCGATCGCCATGCATTTAAGCTTTGCTCCAAGAAGCCCATGGAGGAAGACCATCTCACCACTTCATGTGTTACACACAGGTCGATACTGTCGTTCTCTTTGGTGTACTAAAAAAGCAAGGAACCTTAAGAATCAACTACTTTCGCTTGGAACAAAATCCACAAACCATCGATTTAAAAATCACACGTTATGAGAGATCAGACAACTCAATCAAGGCCGTGGGTGTTTACAATGGAAAAGAGCTCGTAAGTATTCAATCAAAAAATGGATTCGGTACGGCAGATATAGACTTAACACCATTTGCTGGTACAGAAGATGTCAGTTTCAAAGGAGAAGACATTCTTTGTTACTTTGGGAAGTTTGAAGACTAAAATGAAAAATCTTACTAACTTTTAAAGAACAACAGAATAAACCACCGCTCCTAAAAACTTCTTCCTAAATTTTTAGGGTCGACAAGCTTCACCCTTTTCAAAATAAGGCATACACTGAAGGACACCACCAGAGTGGCTCACTCCGTGACCAAGTACTTGAGGACAAAAACGAGAATAACTAGCTTGATAGCTTTGGCGGTTATGCTCTGTTAAGAAGCCAAAACAATTTCTTTGAAGAAAAGATACTCCGAAGTTTCGCTCAAGATCCCTTGCAAATGAGCCTCCCCCATAGAAGTTATCCAACATCCAAATACCAGAGACATTACTCCAAAACTCTAAAGGCATGGGCCTTATCGTGGCGGCCATTCCCTTATATCCGCCAGAATGGGCCGCGAATACTATTTCTCTTGCCCCACTTTCTTCCATCAGAACTAGTAATTCTTCTTGAGAGAGAGCGAGATGTGCCGATCCTAAAACATAGAGACTACTCTCTAGTTCGATATCGTTAAGTTTTAAATCCTCAAAGATTAGGTCTTCAGCAGCGTTGGCCCAATCTTTCGCAGCGACTTGCTTGCGCGATCCTCCATAACGAGAGGCCATATCAGGAGAAACCCAACCTCGAAAAAATATAATTAAACGAGAGGAATCTCTTTTTAAAAGACAGCCCTTACTCACAAGCCCACAATCAAGATCATCACCATAATCTATGGAACTCATCTTTCTCTTATAATGATTAGGGTTGGAAGAGCAACCTAAGAGAACGAGGGAGAAAAACAGAGAGAGAAAGGCAGAGCAAACCATCAAATATTTCACTTACTATTCCTCGTGATGAATAAAACTAATATTTGTTGAAATCTCTAATAACTCATCATCACTTAACCAAAAAGAGCCTTCGCCTTCATTACAACTTTCAATAACACTTGGATCATAAACCGAACAATCTTCTCCCCAGGAGTTTCTCACTTTAAATTGGCATTTTCCTTCACTCCAGCGTCTGCCTGTGATCACACTAGCATGAGGAGCAATACCACCATTTTTAAGAAGTATAGGACCAGAATCGTATTCAAAACCAACGGCTCCTCCCCTCTCTAAAACATTACCTAAGTCATTAAACCAATTATCAACGGCGCGAGCATTGCCTTGAGAAGGCGCCCTTCTTTTTAAGACTCTTTTTTCAACCACCGGCACTCTCTGAGAAGCAGGGCAAGCATTGTGTACTAAATTTGCAAGGTACTCATCAATATGATGATTTGTGAGTTGATTAGCAAGAAGCTGTAAATTTTCACCGATGAAAGGATTTATTTCTCTTTGATAAGCAAAGGCCGCACAATCATTTAGATTAACTTCTCCACCCCTGCGGTCTTCCAAAAAAATTTCTAAGTCTTCTAAAAAACGAATATGGCTTAAAGTGCCACTTTCATTATTACTATCAAAAGGTAATCCATCCTCTTGGCAAATAAAATCTTGCCGCATATTTTGTAAAATTGCCTGACGAATGAATCCACCTTCACCAACATTTGATCCTGTCTGCCCTTCTTGAGGGCGTATCACCGACATAATGGCGCGGGTTATTGGGTTTCGCCGTACCCCTTGATTATAGGTTGCAGAAACGAAGGTACTAGAAATAGGAACACCCAAATCTACAGAGAGTAAATCAGCTGCAACAAAACCATAACACCAACCAACACTACCTTGGTTTCGTGGAGTACTAAAGTGCGCACGCATCTCTGGCTCCATTTGATCACGAATATCTAAGGAGGAGCACTGCTCTTGCGTAACCCTGGCCTCAGGAGTCGAGACATAGAGAGTGACCATTAATGACAGAACTATTTTTCTTTTCATTTGTTAAGCTCAATGATCTTGATGAGTTTACAATTCTCAAGGTTTTTAGGTAACTTCCTTTTTATTATTATCGGGAATATCCTTCTTTCGTTGTAGTGATCTCTCCTAAATTCACAAATTCTTTCATAAACTACTATTATTATGTTCAGATTTAAGTCCTCCTGCGCAGCAAAGATGCCTCATTTATTTGGTATCTCCATCAGCTGCAACCCCTTAGAACAACTTAAATATCACTTTCGAGTTAAAATACCGAAGAGAACTCTGAATACATACTCAAGTGGAAGTAATCGATGTTAATGAGTAGAGAAATTTTAAAGGCCATTTTCATTTTCTTGATCTCGCTCTCGAGTCTGTCTGCACAAGTAGAGAGCGGCCTTGATGTATGTGATTGTCCAGAAATTGAAAGTCTCTCAAGGGAAGTGGCATCAATTCTTGAACAGACCTATGAAGACCAAGAAGAGGTTCCTCCCTTTTCCTTTGATCAATTTAATTTAACATTGGCGATACAGCTTGATTCTACCACCCCAAGGAATTGCTTGGATCAATTTACCGAAGCACTCTCCCCTCAAGAGGAAGAAGCGCCCGACTTATCGGGGCTACCAGATCAACTGCAATTCTATCGTCAGGCCGGCCTAGAAGGTCGCATAATGGTCTATCATGCAGAGGTCGATGGTGTTGATCGTGTCTTTATCCTTAGAAGAAATGAAGACGGCGAAGTGACTGTTGAATCTTTCGACGCTCCTCAAGTGGCCCTAGAAAGCCCTGAAGAAGTAGTTCCTCCAGTTGATCCAACCTACCGAATCGAAAGACGAGATAATGGACTCACCTATGGCAGAGTACTACCAACCGATGGTGGGAATCTTGTAGAAACAAGGCTTGGATTCACCTGTCATGGTCGCCAGAACATAGATGGTACATGTGATGCAAGCTCCGTCGCTTTTAATGGTGGTGCAACTTTAACTTATGGTCTTGATGGACCAGTTGATCCAAATGCTCCTCCATCTGGCCGTGAGCTTCAATTTAGTGCAGACGTTACTGAAACTTTCTCGGTAGATGGCACTCGTTTAAATCGTCAATTAGAGACTGGAGTCGCTTATACTGATGATGATCAAGCGTATAGATTTAATATAACAGATGATGAGCACACTGTTCCTCGCTATGACTTTCAACTTGGTAATGCTGGTCTCAATGGTCATAACATCACAGGTGTTAGAGGTGATTTGGCCATACAGCGGCCAGAACTATTTCGTTTGACAGCAGATGGTTCTTCTCAGGCTCCTGCTGGAGGAGGAAAAGGAGAACCTCCCGTACCAAGTCAGGAAGGGTTAAATGGACCCCAACCAGGAGTTGTATCCCTTCATCATTTTGGGCTCGCTGGTGAGTTCGATGGAGGTCCAGAAAGATTAACTTTTGGCCTTGCCGAGCGAGACGGAGAAGAATCAAGTTATCTTCTTGGATCAGCTGACTTTAGATCAGAACATTATGAACTCAATTTAGGAGCAGGTGACTCAGAATCCCGCTTTAATTTTGAATTAGATCAATCTTTATACGGAGGTCTTGATTCAACCTTTTTAATACAAAGAGAAAGAGAACTTGAAGAAGGCACCAGAACCTTAACTTTTAGTCATGAGTATGATGGTCAACCAGAAGCACCAGGCATTCATACTCTATCAGCTGATATCGTCGATCAACGTACAACTGAAGGTGAATACACTAATGGAGACACAAGAAGAGTAATTGTAGCAGACCAAAGAGGTATAGAGTTATCTAGTGAAGGCAGTGTTGTTCTGACATTTGGTCAAGCCGTTACTGAGACTCAAATAAGAGAAGATCGCGATGTAGCTTTCTCTAGCTACACCCACCTTATAAGCGCTTCTGCAGGGCCTGATTCAGAGTTTGGAATTGATGCCCTAATCGCCAGCGAGCAAGGAAGTATTCTCGATTCGCAAGGCTATACAATTGGTGTCTCATTAAGCGAAGAAGAAAGTGGAAGATCTGCGAGCACCTATGCTGTTCTTACTAATAGCAGAGGCGTTTTTGGAAGCCCTTGTTCTGAACTATCCGCCGAGGCAACTATAAGTGAAGGGTTTACAAGAGGGAGAGAGCTCCCTCCAGCGCCTCGCGGTGCTGGACCAGATGGACTCGCTTGTCGCTTCAGGTACACAGATAGGGACGGACGGATTTCTCAAGAGTTGTTAATTTCGAGAAATCAACAATTTGACGGTGGAGGTTACTTAACTGAAGAATATGGATTTTTAAGACGCCCTAATGGCGATACAGCAGGTGTCCTTAGTATCAGAGGAGAAATTCAACTCTGTGGTGGGTCCCCCTGTAGATAATTGAGAAGGAGCATTCCCAAAATCTTCTCACTTAATTCTTTTTAAGAATATTATACGGTAACAACAATAAGTTTATTTAAAGTTTTATGCCCTGACATTTTGGCTTATTTTGAGCCCTTGAAATTTATCATTATTGAAAATTGCCCAAATTAATGGGCACCCAGTAACCCTCCAAAGGTGCTTAAATCACTGATTTCGCTTACTGCTCTTACACTTTGTTCTAACTAAACCGATAATGTCTATACCGTGATTTAGGGAGTAGTTATGAACGTTACCAGTTGTTGTTTGTTGTTCTTGTTCAGCTTAACTTTTTTCTCCTGTGAGCAAGGCATGGATACCTCCGCCACTCCTATTGAGTTTCAAAATAATCCTGATGCACAGGCGGCTGCACTAAGGCTTACTAATGGTGGGACCAATCTGCCATCGGCCTCCAGACTAAATGATGAGATCAATGGCTTTGGATTAACTGAAAGACTTCATAGTGCACCTTGTGAAATGTGTGGGCTTGAAGTAACAGCGAGCACCCATAGTGAAGAGTTTAGCGCACGCTCGGGTGAATATGATATTAGAAATGAAGCCGATAGAGTCGCTTTAGTCGCCAGAATTAGAGAAGAAGGAAGAGATAGACATGCTACAACAACTCTTGATCTTCCTGGAGGAAGGTTTGAAGTATTCAACGATGCTCTAACTCTGCCAGATGGTACTTACGTGAACTTTACCTATAGGGAGGCACGTGACATTGCAAGCGCATGGGGATGTAGGCTTCCAAATCAAGCACAAGCTCAGGCGATTAGAAATCATGCTGAACAACAAGGTAATACTTTTAACGCTAGAACTATACTTCCAAATGATACAGCTCAAAGATATTCAAATATGACAAGAATGATGAATGATCCTGAAATGGGAAGAAGAGCACAGGCCGGAAGAGAGAATCTTATTAATGGTCACTTTAAATGGTATATTGATGACGGTAGTGACAATTTTAGGTTCTTTGGTTTTCGCGTACCTTCTGCTTGTTCACGTACTGGTTATTGCCAAAATGGTGGCAGCGGTGGTCATGATAATAGTTGGATTGATTACTCTCAATCTGTAAGACTAATATGTCCTGCTCGATAATTATCAAATGTAGGAGTTGTCTCTTAGATCAAAGGCTACTCATTTAAACTAAATCAAAACTAATATGATTTAGATTTTTTTATGTGCTAGCCTTTCAACCAATGATTAAGAAATATCTAAAATTAAATGCTTTTCTGTCTTTTTCTTTAATAATTTTATCATCTTTGATGATCTCTAAAGTTGAGGCAGCCGAAAAACCTGTACTTACAATTGGTGCTGTCCATTACCCCCCTTATTATGACTTTAGTGAAGAGACGCCCAAGGGTTTTTTAGTCAAGCATCTAACTGATTTTCTTCAGTATAACTATCAAATTAAATGGTTAAGGATTCCTTTAGCGAGGGGCGGACGTTCTCTTAAGAACAATCTCATTCAAGTTTATGGCAGCTATGCTCCAGGACCTGAGGATAAAGCAGATGTTGAATATGCTAAAAACCCTCTTGTAAAAATGCAACCCATCATTTGCTCGCTGCGGTCTATCACTCAAAAGATCGATGATGCTATATTGACAGGACAAGAAGTAATTTATCCTCAGGGAGCTTATCTTCACTCAAAAGTAAAAGATTTAAAATTAAAAATCCAACGTCTAGATTACACGGGGAACTATATTTTACGAGCAATGAAAATGTTAAAGAAAGGAAGGGCGAAGTTTTTTATTCTACCTGAATCTTTAGGAGTAAGGCCTTTTTTAAAATCAAGCCCACAACTTATATGCGCAAACTTCGCAAATCCGATCGCCATGCATTTAAGCTTTGCTCCAAGAGGCCCATGGAGGAAGAACATCTCACCACTAGTTAAAGAGTTTAAATTCCCAGAGCTGAAATAGAGTAGCTAGCCTAAACAAAAAAAGAGTAAAAAGAATAAAAGCCTTTAACTAATGAGTATAACCCAACGTTATCTTGATAAAATTCCCTCAAATACCCGACTAAAAAACATAGTTAGCAATGATAGTGATCTTCTGTATTATTAGTAAAAAAGACATTCATACAAGGACCTTACTATCGCTAGTAACAAAAGCACTTCGATTAAAATAGCCTCTAATAATGAGTTTATGAAAGTTCTTAAAACTAAGATAAGTAATAGGCTTGATATAAAAACAAAGCGTGATGATCCAAGACATTATATAAAATGTTTAATCATATTTATATGGTCACTAACCTCATATATCTCTCTCTACTTTGTGGAATCAACGACTTTGCAAGTAATGCTTTGTATAAGCATGGGCCTTGGATTTACAGGGTTTGGGTTTAATCTATTCCATGATTCAATACACGGTTCATTGTCAAAGTCCCGTAAGATTAATCATTTTTTTGCTTTTCTAAGTTGCTCCCAACTTGGTGTTGCTCACTATTTTTGGAGGCATAAACATAACTATCTACATCATCAATTCACGAATATTGAAGATTGGGATGATGACCTAGAGACAAGAGATGGCCTCCGTTTGGCACCAGGGCAACCATGCTCAGCTCGTTATCACTTTCAACATCTGTACGCACCAATAATATACGGCCTAACAACCTTTGAATGGATATTTATTAAAGACTTTGTTCAATACTTTACGCTCAAGATAAATGACAGACAAAGCATTCCTAAGTTGAAACTTCCACAGCACGTAGAGTTTTGGGTTTCTAAAATAATTTATCTCAGTATTTTCTTTGCTCTACCTCTATATTACTTCCCACTAAAAACATTCCTAGTGGGACTGGTGATTTTTCATTATTCGATGAGCCTTTCAATGGCCGCAGTCTTTCAATTGGCCCACATTTTTGATGGTTCATCTTATCCAGAACCAAATAAAGAAACGAATAAACTCTCTATCGACTGGGTAGAGTTACAACTCTCTACAACGACGAATTTTGGCACAAGCAACAAGTTACTCACTTGGTATGCAGGTGGTCTTAACTTTCAAGTAGAGCATCACTTACTACCAATGGTCTCCCACATTCATTATCCTGCCATTTCAAAAATAGTAGAAGAGACAGCAAATGAGTTTGCTTTTCCCTATCACACAACAACCAGTTATTTTCCTGCACTCTCGAGCCATTTCAAAATGATGAAAAACTTAGGTCAGGAAAAAGAACAATATTCTAGAAAGTATGTTTTACAAGAATCGTAAGTTAAGCCCCTAAACGTCAAACTTCTGTTACTTAACTTTCTTTGAAAAGGGTCTAATAGTTCTCTAGAACGCTTGAGTTTTGTTTGAAAGGGTCTAACGTGACCCTTAAATAAAGGGTAAAGACTTAAGTGCAAATTAAGAAAATCAGAATTGAGGGCCTTAAGAGAATATTCAATATTCTTATTCGCAAGTTCCCTTAATGGATGATTGATTTGAAAAGGCTTATTTAGGTTTATAAGCACACTTCTATCTCGCTCAACTTCCACTTCTGTAAATAAATGATTCCCTTTTTCAACTTCGATTTTGAAACTAAGAAGACCAATAATGAAGTCATTAATTTCTCCCTTATAATTAACAAGAAGGGTGAAGTTATAAAAGCATGGGATGGATATAGACAAACCCTAATTAACAACTCACATGCCTATAGGTGGCAATTAGGAAAAAATCTCATCAGAGGTGAAGGTAAAGAAACTATTTTACAAAAAGACCCAAAGAGTTGGCTCACACATGATTGGGTGATTGATGGCGAAATTTTTTACTCTATTGAGAATAAGGTCAGATTTATCCGTCCCCATTGGAATTTCTTAACCAAGATTGAAGGATGGAGCGACTTGTGGAAAAAGGTTAAGTTTTTACTAGGTCCCTCCATCCCCATTAGGCTTAACTCTGTTCTGGGATTTGATATAAAGACAGGAAAAGAAGTTTATCGCTGGAATAGTTATGATCACTTCAAAGTCTACAATTGGTATAAATATGGTCTTCGAAAAAGTATCTATCCTTTCCTTAAAAGGGGTCAAAAAATACCAAAGAGAGGATTTGATTTTCTTCACATGAATTCTCTTTCTATAGGGAAAGCTGGTATATGGGTAAGTTTTAGAGATATTGACCACTTAGCATTACTCAATAAAGAGTTAACGAAAGTAATCAAAAGCTTTGATCTTGCCTCACTTTCTATCCATGGTCAGCACCACCTCACAGAACTCTCAAGTGGTGATATAAGCTTGTTTAATAATAATGCCCAGAAGGATATTAAAGTAACTGATCTCCCATATGGGCCAAGTAAGGCGCACATATTAAGTTTTGATAATGACCAAATATTAATAAAGAGGACTTTTAACTTTAATAGATCAAGCGCTTATCATGGATCATTTTTTGAGGGAGACAATGAATACATAACAATGATTGCCAACCCGTCCCATCGAGGAATCGACTATATTCATATATTAAATAAAGACTTTACAGAGAAGGCGTCTTTCAAAATCAACCTTCCAAATAAAAAAGCCGATGGTGCCTATCGATTCGTTCCCTACCAAACTCCAATAAGCCTTCAAACAAAAATCACTTCAACCAATATAAGTAAAGAGTGCCTCTCTTTATAATCTTTTTTTGAACGAATTTGGAAATGATTGAAGCTGAGTTAATCAAACTTGATCAAGTTGCAACGATTCTAATTGGCCTCTTTTAGTCTGAAGGTGAGAAACCAAACTGTCTTCTTGATTTACCCAAAGAAGTGGTTCTTTAATATTTTCTAAAAGCCATGGTTTTTTTCTTGAAGCAATTTTCTTTAACCTTTCTGGAAGAAGACACATATAATCTCGAGCTTTTTCAGCTGTGTCGTCGAGTCCCTCTAATTTATCTATATTCCATCTTTTTAAAAGAAATTCTAAAATTTCGATGTAATCACCATAAGTGTACATACCTAAGGCCTCTGTAACTTTAGAAAAGAATTCAAAAGTATCTTTTCCAGCTGCGCTCAAGGGCATTGTTATTCCCGTTTTTATCGTCTCAGTAAACGCTAGCATCATTTGACTTGGGTCTTGGTTGAAAACCTCTTGTACGAAGGATTGATAAACGGCTTCGTGTCTACCTTCATCAGCTGCGACAACCTGACAAATCTTTCCGAGAGATTCATCTCCAGCTTTTTTAGCTTCAAATCCTAGCCTAGAGTGAGAGATTCGAGTTCCTCTCTCCTGAAAAGAGGTAAAAATAATTCCCCGATAAGGGTCATTTAAGGATTTTGTTGTAAATCCATTTCTTATAAACTCTCCAATTGTGATTTCAATGGTCCTCATATCAACTCGACCGGAGAGATAAAGGTATTTGTGTAAGATATCCCCATGCTTATTTTCTTCTGCTGTCCAAGCTCTCGCCCATTTCGCCCAGGCATGATCATCTACACCACTGCGGTCTGCGATATGATCGTTTTGATTAATCCAAGTAAGAAAAGTTGGCAGGCCTTCTTCGGTGATCATATTTCCGGCCAATGCCATAAAAAATGGATCAGATAAATTCCTTGAATTGTCTTGGAGCTCTTTAACCTCTTCTTGCCAGGTGCTAGAAGCGAAATTGGGAAGGAAGTCAGTAGGAGCCCAAGTTTCTTTGGGCTCTTTGGCAGCTTCGTATTTTTGAGAAACTACTGCGAGCATTTTCTCTGAAAAGAGGACTTCTTTTTGTGTGGCCTTCATAATGCTCTCCTTAGCAAACGCCATTCTAGATCATGGAAAACCAAATATCATCGGCCCAATTGTAAAAGAACTATAAAACCTTCAATGCGCATCGAATCTAACAACTACCTTTGCGTCTTTTTTACCATAAATTCTATTGATTCACATCAACAGAACAGGGAGGTCTACAGTTGAGTGGGGCATAAAGCTTTTATTATGTTAAAAAAGTCACTTTTATAATTAGGAATATATATGAAATATGAGAATTACTTCGGTATAGGCGTTGCAGGAAACTTTACCGGTCATCTCGAACAGGCAAATGAAGCGAGTGATTTCAAAGCAATTGAAGTTAAAGAAGAAACTCAACCTAAGGCCATTTTCCCTTTCTACTTTCCTAACTTAAGAGATAGTTTCTTGAGTACGTATCCTATATCAAGCTCAGATATTATTCTTCCCGACAGTCCCTACGACGTTCAAATTGAGCCAGAAGTAGCTCTGATTTGTAATATTACTTATAAAGAAAATAAAGTTTTAGAGCTTAAACCAATTAGTTTTGGCGCCTATAATGATTGCTCTATTAGAAGACCAGATGCTCAAAAGATTAGCCACAAAAAAAATTGGGGAAAATCTTCAAAAGGCTTTTCTGACCAGCTTATAGAAATTAATTCCTTTTCTAAAGATAGTGAACTTAATCACTATTGCATTTGTAGTTTTCATAAATCAAATAATGAAATTCACCAATATGGAGAAACAAGTGATGTCGCTAGTTATAGCTATAACAACGAAAAACTCTTAGATTGGATTATCGATCGCTTAAATAACCAAAGTAATATAGGCCCAGCAGAAGATATGTCGCAATACTTAGCAGAATCTATTTATCCTGAGCAATGTATTATAAGTATTGGAGCGACAAGGTATACCGAGTATGGTCAGTCAAACTTCTTGAAGGCGGGAGACACAAGTATCGTTGTCGTCTTTGATAAGAGAGAGTATTGCTTTGAAGATATTCTCGGTTCTATAAAAAAGGAAAAATACCATTTGGTAAATGCTTCCTTCTTAGTTCAAATGGTACGTAATACTATTAATGCTTCTTAATCGTTCTTTAATTATTTTCCAAAGTGCAGGTTACGAAATATCTGCACTTATCTTCTTTTAAAATAAAAAATTTAGTCTAAAATCAAAAGAGGAATAGGGAGAAAAAGCATGCCTTCGATTAATATTACCTCTGATTTAGAGTATCTTGCCATTTTTATTACTGTCTTAATTCTTCCTAAAGTCGTCCAAAGGTTAAAAGTTCCTTCCGGCATTACGGCGCTGATAATAGGTATTGCTCTCAGTAAGCTCGACCCAACGATCTCTGGTGAGCCAATCTTCAGGTTTCTCTCCCAAATTGGTATTACATCACTTTTTCTCTTTGCTGGCCTTGAGGTAGAGACTTCTGAACTTAAAGAGGACAAGGGCTACCTATTTAAATACCTCAGCAAATATACAATGGCGCTCTCTATTGTCGCCTTTTCCCTCCACTCCCTTTTTGATTGGTCATGGCAGGTCGCACTTATCTTTTCTCTTGGTATACTTACACCATCGGCGGGTTTTATTTTAAATTCTCTCCACTCTTTCAACGTTAATGAGGATCATGAATATTGGATTAAATCTAAGGCCATAAGTAAGGAAATCGTCTCTATTCTCTTAATGTTTATCGCTCTACAGTGGGCCGAGCCTAAAAACATGATTTTCTCGTCTCTCTTTTTTATTGGATTATTTATCTTTTTGCCTAAAATCTTTAGACTTTTTTTCAAGTTTATCTCCCCCTATGCACCAAACTCTGAGATCCCATTTCTCGTGGCACTCTCCCTTATCTCTGGTGTTGTCTCAAAAGAACTTGGCGCCTATTACTTAATAGGGGCGTTTATCGTGGGGATTATTGGCTCTCAGTTTAAGAAAAGTATTTTTAAAGATGGTGAAGATGCCCTCTTTCGCTCGCTCTCTAGTTTCTTTAATGTCTTTCTTCCCTTTTATTTCTTTTATGCAGGGACAAAGATTGACCTCTCTCTTTTAAGCTTAAATGCTTTTCTCTATGCCATCACCCTGTTTGTTATTTTCATTCCAATAAGAATATTATTGATTAAGTCTAGTCTGACTTTTTTTATGAAAGAGATTATTGAGAACACGTATAAAGTGTCTTTCTCTTTAATGCCCACTCTTATCTTTGGGCTTGTTATCTCTGGCATCCTTATTGAGCGTAAGCTTATCCCGTATGAATATTCCTACGCTCTTATTATCTATACAATTTTAACAAGTATTTTCCCAAGTATTATGTTTTCTTTAAAGCGCTTTAAAGAGCATTGATACCATTAGGTGCCAGGTTGAGTTTGGCACCTTAGGCTTGATTGCGGTTTGGTTTTATATATTTGAAAATAACTTCATGAACATCCTTGTCCAAAATGTATCTAGTTTTGGTTTTTACTTAGACTAACGCTTCGCACCTCTTTTCAAATGCTAAATTATGGATTTTAATGAGCGCTACATTATTTTCCATGGAGTACGGCGTGATTTTAATTTTTGAATGGATGGCAAGAGTCATTCTTGTTGGTCTTATTGGTCTCTCTATTTGGTCTGTTCAGATCATGCTTGAGCGCAGGCGCTTTTTTAAATCCAACATTGTGCCCATGGAAGATTTACTATCTTTACTAAGGTCTGGAAAGAAGCAAGACTTTGAAAAGGAAGTGAAGAAATTAAACCCCGCCTTTTCTGATTCCCTAGGTGAGATCACAACGATTAAAGAAAGAGACGATCGCGACCAAATCTTTAAAATTTTTCTCCAGAGATTTCGTAATCAGGCCCAACAAGGTCTGCCGGTTTTAGGGACTCTCGGTTCAACTACTCCCTTTATTGGACTCCTCGGAACTGTCATGGGAATAATTGTCAGTTTTGGCAAACTCTCTGAAGATGGTGGCGGTACTAACGCCGTGATGCTCTCCCTTGCGGAAGCTCTCATCTTAACGGCCGTCGGACTTATCGTTGCCATTCCGGCCGTCATTGCTTTTAACTACTTCAACAGAAAGGTTAAAGGCCTAACTGAACAGCTCGTTACTCTTAAGGACTCCTACCTCATTTATCGCAAGGAGACCTAGGTATGGCGGCTCAGCTCAATGATGGTGATGGCTTTGATGATGAAGATATCACCGAAATAAATATCACACCCTTTGTTGATGTGGTTTTGGTGTTGCTAGTTATCTTTATGGTAACGGCGCCTGCCATGATGAAAGAGAGTCTCAAGGTAAATCTTCCAAAGACCTTAACTTCAGATCTTGCAGGAGAAGGTGAGCAAGTTGGTGTGGCGATCACTAAGTCTGGCCAGGTTCTTCTCAATGGAAAAATTCAAACCCAAGAGACACTACGAGAAGCTCTTGCCAGCTATAACCCAGAAACACGTTTTATGATTATGGCCGATGTGGATTCACGCCACGGGGAGCTGGTGCGCTTTATTGATCTTCTTAAACAAAATAAGCTCAACCGCTTTGCTTTGCAGGTCGAACGGGTCAATAAAGAAAGTAGTCAAGACGAAAAGGATTTAAGCGAGTGACAGCGAGCTGGGGCCAATCTCTAAGTATTCACGCAGGGCTGGCCTTACTCTTTTTAGCAAGTGTTTGGCTCTCCAATTTATCTTTTTCTCAAAAGAGAGAAATTCTGGAAGTTCCCATCGAGTTAAGTGTGCCCGATAATCCTGCCCCTCTAAAAGAAATTGATAAGAAGAAACCGGTTGTCGTCAAATCGATCAACACTCCTAAGACAAAACCGGCGAAAACGAAAAAACCAGTCAGACAAGTTTACGGTGCTTCTCGAAACTCGAACACAAGTGACGCCAAGTCTGGAATCAACTTTAAAAAAGGTAATACGCTGGCAAAAGAAGTAGATGAAAAAGTCCTCAATAAAGACGATGTGGATGCCCTGCCGACTCCAACAGAAGAGTACCTCGTGTCTCAGATGCCCCAAGTCCTCGCTGAAGTAAGACCTCAGTATCCTGAGGAGGCGAAGGCCGACAGAATAGAGGGCAGTGTAGTTCTGAGTGTTTTAGTTGATGGAAAAGGCGTCGTACGTCAGGTAAAGGTTCTTGAAGGAGAGGCGATCTTTAGGGCGCCAGCAGTCGCTGCCATGAAGAAATTTAAATTTAAACCTGCGACGATGGAAGGCAAAAATGTTGCTGTGAGAATTCGTTATACCCTGCGCTTTGTGCTGGAGATCTAGCCGATGAAGATAAAGATAAAGGTAAAAAAGATAGTGCTGACGTTTCTGTTAATGTGTGAAGCCATGGCCCTTGAAGGGTTTTTGGTGGAGAGAGGAACAAAGACTCCTCTTAAGGGCACAAATGTCTTTTTGTTGCCCCTGAAGGCCAAAACGGTTACAGGAGATGATGGGAGCTTTTCTTTTGGACCAGTTGTTACGAGTGAGAACACCTGTAAGATCATTGTTAATCTTACCGGTTACAAGAAACTTGAAGAAGAGATCGATTGCAAGACTGCCGAGGTAAAGCTCTATCTTGAAAAAATTCGCTACTCCGACTTTGTGACGACCATCACTACAAAGGCACCCAAGAGAGACGCCCAAATGAAGTCCCTCAAGCAAGAGGACTTTATCAACATGCCGGGAAGCTTTGGAGGTGATCCCGTACGGGCGGCTCAAAACTTACCTGGTGTTGCCCAGTCAGGTCCGGGAGCTCAGGTGGTTGTTCAAGGAGCAGCTCCCGATGATACCGGCTACCTTATTAATGGCCACCTTGTGCCTATCATCTTTCACTTTGGAGGCCTCGCCTCTGTTGTCGCCCCTCAAGCAGTTGATCGAGTTGAGTTAAGACCTAGTGGTTATGGCCCTGAATACTCGCGCGCCATTGGCGGTATTATTAACCTTGAAACCAAAGCCCCTCGAAACGATAAGATCACAAATACAGTTTATGTCGACATCCTCAATGCTGGAGCCGTCTCGGAAGGTCCCATTGATGATAAGCGTTCTTTCTTAATTTCTGGTCGCTATTCCTATATCGGCCAGGTGTTAAAGCTTGCTACTGAGGAAGAAGAAGATATTAATATCGACTCCGCTCCCGTTTACGGTGATATCACTGCTCTTTATAGAAAGGAGCTCTCAAATACTTGGACCTACGACAATACTTTCGTTTATAGCCGCGATGAGATTGAGTTTTTCGTCCAACGAGCTTTTGGTGATGATCCCGCTCTACGAGGAGGTCTGGCCAACACCACAGAGTTCTTTCGCTTTATTCCAAGGCTAACAGGTAAACTAGGTCCTAGGACCACCACCACTCACTCCCTCGCCATTGGCCAGGATAAGATTTTCTTTAATGTCGGTGCTCAATTTTTTGATCTTGATCGTGATGTGATTACCCACCGCTCGGAACTTGTTCATGAGTTTGATAAAAAGCACAAACTCTTTGTGGGCCTTGATAATGAAATTGATAAGGCACGCGTCTCTCTAAGTCTTCCCTCGCGCTTTAATCAAGGTGGCGTTGATAACCCTTTCTCTTCTGGAGAAGAGCGCCGTTTTAATATTGAAGGCACCGACATCAACATCGGCCCTTATTGGCGTTACAATTACCAAGCAACAGATAAACTGACTGTTAGTCCCAATATGCGCTTTGATTATTTTTCCGACACTAAAGAGTTTATCGCTCAACCGCGCACGCAAGTTATCTATCAATGGTCACCCAAACTTAAGTTGAACCTTTCTGCAGGACTTTATGCGCAACCCCCGGAGCCGCAAGAAGTCAGTGCTGAGTATGGTAATCCTAATATTACTTCCCCGCGCTCGACTCACTATACTCTGGGTTGGGAGAAAGACTTTCTTAAAGAAGGGCAAGGGCGCTTAAGTGTTGTTAATAATTTCTTTTACAAAGACCTCGATGATCTTGTGATTCCAGATTCCAACTCCATTTACCTTAACTCAGGAACAGGTAAGATCTTTGGGATGGAAGTGCAGGCCAATTATTCAAAAGGCCCATGGAGTGGTCAGTTGGTTTACACCTACCTTGATAGCCGAAGAACAATTCCAGGACAGGGTGAATTTCCGGCGCAATTTGATCAAACCCATAATTTTAATCTCATTGGTGCTTACGATCTTGATCGCTGGAGTTTCTCCGGTCGCTTTCGTTACGTGACGGGTAATCCCTACACTCCTGTCACTCAAGGAGTTTTTGATAGTAATAATGATGTCTATATTCCTATTCGCGGGCGCTTTTTCTCGGAGCGAGTGTCTTCGTTTCAACAACTTGATCTAAGAGTTGAGCGAAAGACAGTTTATGATACGTGGATTCTTTCTTGGTATGTGGATATTCAAAACGTTCTTAATCGCAGTAATGGAGAAGGCCTCGACTATGCCTTCGATTATTCAACTTCAGTGGAAGACGATGGTCTTCCAATTCTTCCAACCTTTGGTGTGAAGGGGGTTTTCTAAATGAAAATATTATCTTTAATTGCGCTTCTATTTATTCTCTTTGGTTGTGGTAACGATGATCTGCCAAAAGTTGAAACTCTGCAAGGCTTTCGGGTGTTGGGAATTGTTGCTGATACCCCTGAAGTGGCAGCTAACTCTGCTGTCACCCTTCGTCTTTTACTCACCGATGTTAATGGTGGTGGACGTACAATTTCTGGAACTTGGCGTGCTTGTCCTGATCCAGGAATTGCTCTTGGGGCCGAGCCAAGCTGCGTGGGAGTTTCTGGTGCAACGCCATCACAAGCGGTTTCGATAGATTTCTCTGATGGAGCCAGATTCAATTCTTCTTATACAAGTCTGTCTACAACCTCTGGCCAAACTTTTATTGTTACGCCTCCTGCCAACACCCTTGATGGCGCGAACACTATTCAACAAACTAACGGCAAAGGTTATGTGGTGGTCTTTCGCTTTAACGTTGATGGGCGCGAAGTACGCGCCTTTAAAACGATTATTGTCTCTAATCGCGCAGCAAAGAATACCAATCCAACGAACCCCACTACTATACTTTTAAATGGAGCAACTCTCGCTAGCCTACCCGTTGCCAATGATAAGTTGACCATCAATAATCTCACCGATGAACAAACTTATCAGGCCTTCTTCTCTAATGGTACTCTGGCAACCATCACTGAAAGTTACGAGCTTGCTTGGTATGTTTCAAGTAAGGCCAAGCTAAGTGCCGCTAAAGTTGCTGAGGGGGATTCTGTAAGGATTGAAACAGCACCTGAGGGCGGACCCTTTGTGGCCGTAGTTCTCGTGCGGGATAAGCGCGGCGGAGTTGGCTACCAAGTCGTCAATATTCCATAAAGACCATTAGGTGCCAGGTTGAGTTTGGCACTCTAAAAAGGTTCTCAGTGGTGATTTTTAACATTTACGGTTGTTCTTTCTGCGCCGCTTAGTTCACTTCGCGGCGTGAGTTGGACTCTTTACTTGGTTCAAAAAAGGTACGTGGTACTTTTTATGTAAACCTTCTTAAGGTACCAAACTCAACCTGGCACCTTTTGGGAGGAAAAATGGAGGAGACGGGCGGATTTGAACCGCCCGCACAGCTCAAAAAAGACAATAATTACAAAAACTTAGACCTGGCAAAATGCAGCATGCGCCCCCAATGCGCCCCCATTTTGAAATTCACTAAAATATTGATCACATAAACTGAAGGATCATTTTTTGGGAATTTGTAAGTATTTTTTTGAACTTTTTTAGAGTGTAGGTTGTTTTTGATAGGAGAAGTGGGTTTTTCTCACCTGATGTAACAAGGAAAATTTACTTCTTAGACATTGAACGCCAACCGCAAAGTACTACAACTTGCTTAATTTTTTACTTAACCAAATAGTGATTTGACCTATTTCAATTTTGGAAATTATTATGTCATTAATAATAAAGGAAACAATATCTTTATTCGTAACTTTCACGTTGTAACCATTCATCTTAAAAAAAACGACTGTAGAGAGCAATGCAACCCTCTTATTTCCATCTACAAAACAATGATTCATACAAAGACTTTGCAACAGGGATGCCCCTTGCTCAGCAATTGTATTGTAGTACCCTGACTGACACCTTAAAAGAGCACTTTCAAGTAGGCCCATATCCCTTACACCGGACTTTCCTCCGTGTTTCTCAATGGTCATTTTATGTAGTTCTAAAACCTCAGAAATAGAGAGGTATTCTGTAGTTTTCATTTGGCCAATTCTTTAAGGGCCTCATCAAATTCTTCGAATGCTTCAACGGATGCTTTTTTAAATGCTGGTCGGACTCTTTTTTTATTTAAAAGGTCACATACGGCCTCTGTTAAAACTGCAGAAATATCCATGTTCTGCTCTTTAGCAAAACTACGTAAATCTTCTAAAACTTTCTCATCCATTTTCGAGCTAAATTTCTTTGCGGTTCCCATAGTCTTAACCATACACCATCCGTCTTGACTGGTCAAGATACGTCATGACAAACAGTAAGCTCATGATATTTCATGGAAAGGTGGTAATGGGGAAAAGTTAACCAAAAATTTCCCCATTCCCCCCTATAATGGATGTTGTAACTGGTAGAAAAGGGGCCTCATTTGTCTTATCCGTCATTTTTTTAATTTTTAATATCCTTAAATAAAAAGCCTGTAGGACTTAATCCTAGGTAAATAACCAGAAGGTTAAAGTATGAAACTAGAAGAATTTATAAATAGATTAAACTCGATTGAAACCCCTGAGCGTTTCTCTGAGATCAAGACACATATTTTCGAAAAACTAATTGCACAATTAGAAGTTGACGAAGCACATAGTAATCAGGAGAGAAATATAGATCTTATCTTGTCTGAATTAGACAATATCGACGATAGTAAATTCTTAGCAGACTTTATGTATTCTTGTTATTTTAAACTCGGCATCCTTGATCAATTTATGAAACAAGATGACTGGGAAAGCATCCAAATCGATTCGAATGGAGAAATCATAATAAGAAGAGGTGACATGGCTCAAGTCTTAACCATAAATAAACAACTAATTCCCAGAGATACCCTCTCAAATATATCCGAACGAATTTCCTATGAGCTAGAAGAAAGGTTTGATGAGAGCCATTGTGTTTTAAAAAGAAAGTATCAAAATAAATATATTATTGAAATGGTCCACGAGTTTGTTGCAAATAAAACATGGATACGACTAACCACAGTCACCGCCTACCAAGGAGCATGGATAAAGACAATTCTGCCTGTTTAGATATCATAAATGTTATTAGCATTTTTTTTATTTGTCCTTATCGACATTCCTGAGCATTTTTTTTTGCTAATACATTAGTGTTCCATGAACCATTGTTTCTGTCGCCACTATTGCGTGGAGGTATTAAGTTATTAGAAATGTGCTTGGTGTGGCATGCTCCTGAAGAACTGGTTTACATCCAACACATACACCAGCGCCATGTTCAAATTCCTTCTTATACTTTTTCTCTAGCCAAGATGGGGTCTTCTCGGTTCGCAGTGGGTAACCAAAGAAACCGCCTAAGATACTCAGATATGCAATGCTCTTTGTTAGAATTTATTTCTCACAAAAAACACTAACTAGGAGCAAAGCATGTCTACCCACAATGTTACCAAAGCACTCTTCTTACCGGAACTTAAATTTATCAAACAAGTCTCATCAACTCGTCATAAAGATCGAGTTTTTGAAGTACTCAAATGCTCTAAATTTGAAGTTTGTCCCAAGTGTGCTGCTAAATGTTCAGTTATCTACGATCATGTTTACTCTACTATTCGTGATGTTCCACTTCGAGGGAAGAACGTGATTTTAAAAATTAAAAAGAGGCGTTTTAAGTGTAAAAAATGTAGCTCTATTTTTAGAGAACCAGTTAATGGAATTAGAAAAGGGTTTAGGACCACTCAAAGATATCGACGTAATCTCATGCATGACTCTTCAACCTTTGATACTTTAAAGAAAGTAGCTCGCAAGCACAGGTGCTCACAGTGGCTTGTTTACAAATGTTATTATGAGCAAATTGAACTTGAAAACAGAAAGCATCAAAGCCCATGGCCTAAAACTGTAGGCATTGATGAGCATAGTTTCATTCGTAATAAATTTGGCAGAAAAGACTTCACCACAATCTTTGTGGATTATAATAATAAAAAGGTTCGAGAAGCCGCATATGGCAGGTCACCTGCAGATTTAATGTCTTGTGAAAATTTATCAAAAATTAAAGGGCGAGAAGGAGTTAAAAATGTTATCACCGACCTCTCCCCTGGGTTTAGAAGTTTTGTTAAAGAGTTTTTTCCAAATGCGACTATTACAGCAGATAAGTTTCACGTGTTACGTCTTCTCTCTGGACCTCTTCAAAAGTACAAAAGAGAAGTCATTGGTAAGCAAAGAAAAAACCCTTTTAAGATGATGCTTCAAAAGAGAGGAAGTCGCCTGAGAAATCATGAGAAGAATACTCTAAGAGCGATTCTTCACTTTTATCCAGATCTTAAAGATATTTATACTGCCAAGGAAGCTCTCCACACTCTTTATGAAATCAAAGGGTACAAGAAGGCAGCTGCGGCCTTTAATCGCTGTAAGTCTTCAGCACATTTGGGACAACCATGCCTTTCTATGTCCTAACACAGCATGACTGTATTTGAACCTCTATTGTAGTTTTTTCTTCTCATAATTGTTCGTCGTCTTTTCTCCTCCCTCTCTATAATTATTTCTTCTCTTCTTCCATAAAACACATCGTCAGGAGTCACGTTGCCAAGCGATTCGTGATAGCGGTTTTGATTATAAAAATTAATAAAATTATCAACCTCTTTTCTAAGTTCGTTAGGACAGCTGTAAATATGAAGCTTAACTTTCGACTTTAACGACTTGTGATACCTCTCAATCTTACCATTCGTTTGTGGATGATAGGGACTCGCTAAAATATGATGTATATCTTGTCCGTTCAGATAGTCTCTCAAGTCTTCTGAGATCAATGCCGGTCCACGATCAGACACAAGGTTTAGGCATGCTCTTCTTATCAAGTCCTGCCTTGTCACAAGCATCATCCAGCACTTCAATAAAGTCGTCCGCTGTCATCGAGTCTTGAACTTTCCAACTAATAATCTTTCCAGAAAAATCATCAAGAATTGAAATTAAATAAAACCAGCCCCAGCCTTCAACGTGAAGATAGGTCGCATCTGTTTGCCATTGCTCATTCACGTACTGTGGTTTTGAGTGATACTCTTTTGCTGCTGGAAAGCTATCTACTTTTGTCTCTCTTACTAGGCCGTTACTTTTTAAAACTCTGTACACTGTCGACTCACTCACGCTGAAAACTGAATTATCTGTAATCGTAAAACTTATTTCACGACAGGACTTTTCTGCTTCACTTTCAGCAATTTCTAATATCGTCTCCTCTTCCTTCGGCGTGATGGCATTCCATTGCCTCTTAGGTGCTGGTCTTTTGTCTTTAAGTCCCGTAAGCCCTTCACGCCGAAGTTTCGAGCGCCAACGATAGTAAGTCGATCTTGGTATATCAAGACGCTTGAGTGCCTCTGTGATTTTAAAACCACTTTCTTCCACTGCTAAAAGCAGTGTCATTTTTTCATCTGAGTTCATTCGCTTAAACCTTGATCTACTTAGACAAGTATTCCCAACGATTTTTTTAAGCGAACGTTTTCGAGCATTTGCTCAGCTGCGGCCCTACGGAGGTCGGAGTTCTCTGACTTGAGAGTTTTAACTTCATCAGCAGTAGCGTTTCTTTTAGTTTCTAATGTGAGTCCATTTTTACCAGCATCGAGAAAATCCTTAGAGCATTTATAATAAGTAACGCTGGCAACGCCTTCTCTTCTGCAAAGTTCGGCAACTGTGATTTCCCCGCGAAGACCTTCTAGAACGATCTGAATTTTCTTTTCTGCGGAAAAGTACTTGCGGGTGGCCTTGTTAATTTCTCTAATATTTTTACTCATGATTTGCTCCTTTCACTATTATTAGTGAAGTTAAATGTTGGAGCATGGAGCAATGGGTAAATACCGACTAACATACTCAGGATATTAGTCGGTATTTACCCATTTTGTCCCACATGTTAAGAAGACACACAGGCTACTATAGGAGAAGGCTACTAAAAGAGTAGCTTTTTCTTTGTTCGGCTTTGGAAACAAAACTAACCATTATATAGTACATCTCTGGAACCTTTTTCTCTTATTAATTTATAAGTAGGACTTATTCTACTTTCTTGTGCCAGAGATTATTGCTACTTCAAATTATGATAATGCCTCTTCCTCTACATCTTTTCAGTAATTTAGAAGAATCTTAACTGAATTATTCTGTAAATTAGAACATTGTCATAAAATTATATAATTAACTTTAATCGTAAAGATTTAGTATTTTAGTCCGAATGGCACAAAATCCTTTTGCTAATTATAAATTTTAAAAAAGTTCGGCGATGCAATAGTTAGCAATATCATTCCAATTGTGTTCCTAATATAAGGAAAATAGTTAGAGCTCACTTTTAAACCTGCAGGAGTTAAGATCTCAGATATTTTCCCTTTGTTCTCATTAAAAACAGACCACTTCTCTAAGTCACAAATATTGATGAGCTCTTTCATTTCGGCCCTCACACTTTCCATAGAATGAGGAAGCTCATACTCAAATGGCCATCTCGGTTCAAAGAAGTCAGCAAAAGCGCTCGCTGAAGTTAAGTTCTCTCTGACTCCCGCACAAAGAGCAAGAGAAGGTCTCTTATATTTTTCAAGGCTTTGGCTCATCTTCGAAAAGTAGGACGAGTGTATCATACCGGTCCATCCCCAACTTAATCTCATATGACTACTCCTAATTTTTTCAGGTACAGATTTCCAATCTGTTACTCCATACCATTTCACAACAGATACTTCCCACTCCAAGAGCAAACCTGCCATAATATTCCCGACGAGAGTTTTTGTATCTAAAAAGAGTCTTACCAAATGACGATGATTCTCTAGCGCTGTTTTTTGTTCCTCTGAGCCTTTTTCCTTTTTTGTAGCGAGATAGAGCAGGCTAGATATTAAAAGATTTTTATAATCAGGAAGTTCATAGCTTAAAATTAAGTCGACCTTTTCTAACCCACTTGCTCTTTTAGCTTTATCAAGAATTTTGGTGATATCAAGACCTGAGCTGTAATCCCAATGATCAAAATTTTTCACTAATAGAAAATTCTCAATGTCTAAGTTTTGTTTCAATCTAGACCCTTATATACTCCGGACACATTTACATGGCTAATCATGTATA
>JAFMBV010000146.1 GCA_017858255.1 Bacteriovoracaceae bacterium | reverse complement strand
AAGGCGACTGCGTCACAGACACCCAGTGGGTGTCTGAATGATCGCGGCGCAGCCAACTTCAGCAAGTACCAAGTAAAGAGTAAAATTTTGTAGAACCAAGACCGGCCCAAGAAGAGAACTCAAAAAAAAATAATTAAAACTAAAAAGGCTCCCAATCAAGGAGCCTTTTTTTTTATATTTTTAAATAATGACTAATTATCGTATGAAACAACTTTCGCTTGGCTCATATGATCTTGAAGAAGATCAATTGAATACTCAAGGACTTGTTCCGCGTAAGGAACATTGTTTGCCTTCATGTCTGTTGTGAAGTTGGCCTGCTTAATTAGGCTAGCGCAAATTCGCATGACTTCAGCGGCATTATCAAAATACTCACCTTCACTTTCTGTGACCAGAACGTGATTCATTAGAGAGTTGAGTGTTTTCACCATTCTCATCTGAGCACTAGTCATCTCAGTGGTGTCGATCTCAATAAACATCTTCTTTTGGTTCGCAGGTTTTATAATCATGATGCATTCCTCAATACACTGTTTCTGGCCCCATGTGAGTGGCGCTATTAACTCCTTATCGCCACAAAATGTAATGATTTTAGGAATTTAAGTTGGAGTAAATCCATAGGGCTTAAAAACTGCCATAACCCTGCATAAATAGGTATAAGAATACTGGACAATTAGATTTGGCCATATTACTATCAGCCCCTAGTTGAAACTGTTTTAAACGATTATCGCGGGATGGAGCAGTCTGGTAGCTCGTCGGGCTCATAACCCGAAGGTCGTAGGTTCGAATCCTGCTCCCGCAACCAAAAATATATTTAAGGCCACCTCGTTAAACAGGTGGCCTTTTTTTTACATTTTCTTGTAGGCTTTTATTATGAGCGAAACGGGCAAAAAGGTCATTCTATCGGGGTCAACAGTCACAGGAGACCTCACTCTTGGAAACTATATTGGCGCTATAAATAATTGGAAGAAACTTCAAGAAGATTATAATTGTCATTACTTTATCGCCGACCTTCATGCTCTTACTGTTGCTCAAGATCCTTTAGCTTTAAGAGAGAGATGTTTTAGTTTCTTTGCTCAATACTTGGCGCTTGGTTTAGACCCAAATAAAAATACTATTTTCGTTCAATCTCAAATGCCAGAGCATGCGGAGCTTGCTTGGATTTTGACGTGCTTAACCCCCATGGGCAACTTGAATCGAATGACACAATTTAAGGAAAAGTCGGCAAATACAAAAAATATTAATGCAGGACTTTTTACTTACCCCGTTCTTATGGCGGCGGATATCCTTCTGTACCAAGCTGATATGGTGCCAGTAGGGGATGATCAAAGACAACACATGGAGCTTTGTCGCGATATTGTTGTTTGGTTTGAGAATCGCTATGGAGAGGGACACTTAAAAATGCCTGATGCCTTTATCGGTAAAAGTGGTGCTCGAATCATGGCCCTTCAGGATCCAACGAAGAAGATGAGTAAGTCTGATGAGAACGATAAGAACTTCGTCTCCATTATTGATTCGCCAAAAAAGATTCTAAAGAAAATAAAATCGGCGCAAACAGATTCAGATACCGTTGTTACTTATGATCCTGAAAAAAAGGCGGGCCTTGCCAATCTTTTGACCATTTATTCTGTCTTGGGTGAGAAGTCGGTTGAAGATATTTGCAAAGATTATGAAGGTAAAATGTATGGTCACCTTAAGGCCGATCTCGCTGACCTTGTTGTTGAAACATTAAAACCTGTTCAAGAAAATTATACTGATCTTATGAAAAATAAGGATCATCTCGAAGATCTTATGGCCTTAGGGGCAAGTAAGGCACGAGTAAGGGCCTCTCAGACTTTAAAAATGGTTTATGAGATTACCGGATTAATCCCACGCCGTTCTTAACCTAAGTAATCTAAGAATAAGAAGACTATTTTTCTCGCTTTTACTAAATCTCCATCTATATTAAAATATTCTTAACAAATGACTCTAATGTTTAAGGATATTGAAATGGAAGATGGGAATACTTATCCAATTGATAAAGTTGATAGAGAGATATTATCTCGTCTTCTTCAGGACTCTCGACGTTCTTACCAAGATATTGCCAGAGAAATTATTGTTTCGGGCGGCACGATTCATGTGCGCACGAATAAAATGAAAGAAGCGGGCGTCATAAAGGGCTCTCGCATTGTCGTGGACTTTACTAAGCTTGGGCTTGAGGTGACGGCCTTTGTGGGGATTAACCTTGGAAGTGCTAAAGACTACCAAACAGTTCTTCCCAAGCTTAAAAAACTCAAAGAAATTACAGAAGTTCATTACACAACAGGAGAGTATTCTCTCTTTGTAAAAGTCGTGACTAGAAGTACCCGTGATCTTCATTTATTTCTGATTGAAAGATTACAGGCCATTAAAGAAATTCAATCGACTGAAACCCTGATCTCTCTTGATAACCCGATCCAAAGAGATCCTGCTCTGCCAGAGCCCCAGGAGTGATAGGTGAGTAATCTCAATTTAAAAGTTCTTGATGATACAAGTCCAACGAGAAAAATGGCGATGGGGACATGGAAAACTGTTGGGGACCCCTCTGTCTACGGCCTTATGGAAGTGGATATGTCGCAGGTTCTCAAGGTGTTGCCAGATTATGAAAAAAAACACGGTTTAAAAATCACACCTTCTCACCTTGTCGGTAAGGCCATGGCCTATTGTATGAAGTTAAGGCCTGAAATTAACGGGATGATAAGAGGGTCTCGTATTTATTTAAGAGAGGATGTGACTCTATTCTATCAGGTGAACTTGCCTGGGAATGGGAAAGATACGGTTAAGATGGCAACCCTTTCGGGTACAACGATTCCAAAAGCTGAAACCTTGAAACTTCACGAAATTGCCGAGGCCTTAAGTCAAAAAGTGAAGGCCGCGCGAGCAGGTGAAGACCGTGAAATAGCCGATAACTTGAAGGTCTTTAAATACCTTCCATGGTGGATGTCTCGCTTTTATTTAAATATTGGTTCATGGCTAATTTATGGTCTGAATTTGAATATGAGTTTCTTAGGGCTTCCAAGAGATCCCTTTGGTTCTGTGATGATCACTAATATTGGAAGCTTGGGCATCGATGTCGCTTGGGCGCCACTTTGTCCTTACTCTCGTGTTCCTCTGCTTATCACTGTTGGTGCAATCAATGATAAACCTGTCGCCATAGAGGGAAAGGTAGCGATTCGAGCGATACTTCCTATCGCTGTGACTTTTGATCATCGCCTCATTGACGGCATTCATGCTGCGCAAATGGCGAGAGATTTCAAAAAGTGCTTTAGTGAACCAGAGGTTTATTTATTGTAAGGATGACCCAGTACAATTGTCTCGGCACGGTAGAGTTGTTCAATCAGAATCAGTCGGGCCATTTTATGAGGGAAGGTCAGTTTGCTTAGGCTTAGCTCACCGGTTGCCCCATAATAGAGTTTTTCTCCATGTCCTGATGCCCCACCAATAACGAGAGCAAAGTCGCCTAGCTGACTAAGAGACTTATCAATAAATTGAGAAAACTTTGGAGATGAACTCGCTTCACCTCTTTCCGTTAAAAGGAAAAAGGGAAGGTCATTATTTTTAGAGAGAGAATTGATTTTTTTCAGAACTTCTTCTGACTCTTTGCTTAAGTCCTCTTCATGAGAGCGAACTTCGTGGATATTTATCTTAAAGGTTTTGACTCTTTTAAGATAATCTTGTTCAAGGGAGAGATAGAGCTTATCCTTATTTTTTCCAACGCAAATGATGTGAATGTTTTTCATCTTTATATTTTATATATTTTATATATTTTATATATTTAAAAAAAGACTAAAAGAAATCTCTTCCCTTATCTTCAATTTTTTCAGCGATTTCAGCGCCATCACTAGAAAAGTAATAAGACTGAGGAATACTAATACTCTTTGCTTCCGTCCAAAGCTCTTCAAGTCCATAAATCTCTCTCGCTGTCTCAAGAAAAATATGGATGATGACATCACCTGCATCTAATAGAATCCAGTCTGAACCGTTCACACCCTCTTTAGAGAGGAAGTTGAGCTCATGGTTTCTTAGGCAACGAACGATCTCACTGGCCATTGCACTCGCTTGAGTTACGTTGGTCGCAGAAGCTAAAACATAGTAGTCAGAGAGCGAACTTGTATGGCTAACATCAAAAACTTTAAGATTGATACCTTTTAGGTTTCCTAGTATCCAAGCTGAGGCCATGGCCATATTTCTTGGATAGCCCAATTCTTTATCATCAATAATTTTACTAATTTCGTGGTCGATAAACTCTTGTGACATTTTTTACTCCTAATAATCTCGTTTATACGTTTATAAAAGACGAACGAGAAGACCTTTTAAATCATCAATACTTTTGCCAGATACGGATGATATGGGAAGAACCTTTCTATCTAGGTTCTGTTCAAAAAAACTAACAAATTTTGCAATCTCTTCTTCAGTCATAGCATCTGTTTTGGTTAAGCAAACAAGTTCCTTCTTATCCAATAGATCCTTATTATATTTCTCAAGTTCATTTCTAATGACGACATACTGCTCGAAGGCCTCATACTCATCTAAGCACCAAGAAACATCAACCAAGTGAATAAAGGCCTTTGTTCTTTCAATATGCTTTAGAAACTTTATTCCTAGGCCCTTACCCTCAGAGGCGTCTTCAATAAGACCTGGGATATCGGCAATAACAAGTGATTGATTTTCACCTAGTTTCACAACCCCGAGGTTAGGCTCAAGTGTCGTAAAAGCGTAGTCGGCTATTTTAGGTTTTGCCGCAGAAATAACACTGATAAGAGTTGATTTACCAGCGTTAGGCATACCAATGAGAGCGATATCGGCAATAAGTTTTAGTTCTAATTCAACTTCAAATTCCACGCCTTCTTTTCCAGGTGTTGCTCTTTGTGGGATTTGATTTGTAGCGGACTTAAAGTTGGTATTGCCAAGGCCTCCACGTCCACCTTCAAGAAGGAGAACCTTTTGACCGTGATCTGTTAAGTCTGCGAGAACTTCATTTGTTTCTTCAAGGCGCACTATTGTACCAACGGGAACTTTGAGAATGAGATCCTCTCCAGCTCTTCCATCGCAACTACTACCGCCGCCAGGTTCACCGCCCTCGGCCTTGTAGTATTTTATGCCACGATAATAAAGAAGAGTATTGATGCCCTCGTCTGCTTCAAAATAGACGTTTCCACCATCACCACCGTCGCCGCCAGCTGGTCCACCACGGGGAACAGACTTTTCCCTACGAAAGGCAACGCAACCGTCTCCGCCTTTACCTGATGAAATAGTGATTTTGACTTCGTCTATAAAACGCATACTCTAATACTCTCTAGCTTCCATAAAAAAGGGGAATTCAATGAATTCCCCTTCCATGAAATTATATTTTTTGTTTCAGTCTAATTAAGCTGAAATAACGGAAACAATTTTGGTTTTCTTGTTGTACCAAGAAAATTCAACTTTCCCTTCTTCTGTAGCGAATAGAGTAAAATCTTTACCCATTCCTACATTTTTTCCAGCATGAAATTTTGTACCACACTGACGAACAAGAATGTTTCCTGCGATCACACTCTGACCACCAAATTTCTTCACTCCACGCATTTTAGGGTTTGAATCTCTACCGTTACTGGTTGAACCACCCGCTTTCTTGTGTGCCATAATATGCTCCTAATATTTTAAATTCTTTATTATTACTTTAAAAATTTCTTAGCGTTCTTAGAGTCTGCCTCAATCTTCGCTGTATTTCCCTGTCCATCATTGATTTCAGTGATGAGAAGAGAAGTATAGTGTTGACGGTGACCGTTTTTACGACGGTAAGCACCTGGCTTTCTTTTGAAAATGATAATTTTTCTAGAACGGTCATGCCTAATAACTTTCGCAGTTACTTTAGCACCACTTACAATAGGAGTTCCTATCGTCGCTTTTTCACCACCAACAAAAAGAACTTTATCAAGTTCAATCGTTTGACCGGCTTCATCTGTTAGTTTTTGCACGTCGAGAACATCTCCAGCTTCTACACGATACTGATGCCCACCAATTTCTACTACTCCGTACATTCTTTCTCCTTAAGTTAAGACAAATTGAGGGGACTCTAAATCTAGTTTCCTAGATTTTACTAAGCGCTTGTGACCCTCAAGTTTAGTCGAATGAACGTGGATTTTTATGCAATTTGGGGCCCTTTGTCAATGACTTAACGCGCTTAGGAGGGGCGTTAGGGCAAAGTTTTCCGGGTTTTAGAGAATTTAAAGGGGGTCTACTCTGAGTGGCCTTCTTTAAATAAAGATTTGTTAGGTCAATCCGATAAAGAAGATGAGCTAAAAGCTGCAAAAACTGGGTTCAGAGGTACTTATGGAAGATCAAAATATTATGTATTTTCAATACCATACAGAGGAAGACTATCCGATTTACCTGGGTCTCGTTGGTTCCGGAGATGATGGCTTCGCAGATTCCTTCTCTAGTCTTATAACACAAATGAACTTCAGAGAAATGAGCGGAAATGAAATTGATTTGGCCAAGCTCGAGCTCGCCAAAAATCCTTCCGCCAGAATGTTAAAAATAAAGCCAGCTAGTTACAAAGTTGAGCGCCAAATTGAATCAGCAGCTCAATCGGACCGCTTTGGTCTTGAGTCTATACTTCCAAAGGAAGGCTACAAGGTTTATCGCTACAAGGGTCACGCCTTGCTCGTTTATTCTTATGCGGCAGAAGTTTGGGAGTGTGGTGTAACGGAGTCCTTCGGTGAAAATGAAGAAGGGATCTTT
>JAFMBV010000145.1 GCA_017858255.1 Bacteriovoracaceae bacterium | reverse complement strand
CCTAGCTTGAAGCCTGGTTGGGAACCAGAGTTCCTGTAAATTTAATTGCCATGACAATCTTTCCATTTACCCTCGTTTTTCCTGACATATAGAAGGCATTGGCAATACTTTCATCAAGACACACTTCCATCTCAAGAAGGTCACCAGGCTTTACAAAGTTTTTAAATTTAACATCTTGAACACGGCTAACAACGCCAAGTCCCGTTTGACCGCTCTCAGCAGATTTAAAGCTCATAAGAAGAGCACCCGATTGAAAAGCGGCTTCTTGTAGGATTACTCCAGGCATTATTGGGTTTCCCGGAAAGTGTCCTTTAAAGAAGTCTTCTTCCCCTGTTACTTGATAATTAGTGATCACTCGGTTTTCTTCGCGGTCAATCAAGTCATCGACAAAGAGAAAGGGATGCTTTTGAGGAAGCCGCTCTAGTATAAGTTCAGTTGGCTACCCATTTAGCCCCCCAGTAACCTCAAGGGTTGAACCGGTTATATAGGCAGCTTCTTCACTTGCTAGGAACATAACAGCATGGGCCACCTCTGAAGTTTTTCCAAAACGCTTAAGCGGAACTTGAGACTTATATTCTTTCACTTGCTCTTCTGGAAGATCTGCAATTAACTCCGTTTCAATAAATCCAGGAAGAACACAATTAACCGTGATGCCCCTTTTTCCCACTTCTTTTGAGAGAGTCTTAGCGAGTGCAATTTGGCCGGCCTTTGAAGCAGCATAGTTGGATTGACCAGGAAGTCCCAGCACTCCACCAATTGAACTCATATTAATAATTCTTCCAAAACGTTTTTGCATCATATTTAAAACGGCACCTTGGCTCATGAGGTAAGTACCTTTGAGGTTAGTGTCCATTACCCGGTCCCACGCATTCTCATCGAGACTTGCGAGAATACCGTCCATGCGAATGCCAGCGTTATTAACGAGTACGTGGATCTGTTCAAAATCTTCAGACATTGAATGCCAAAAAGCTTTCACGGCCTCACTATTTGCAACGTCAAATTTACGAAGAGTAAGACGCTCGCCCAATTCACCTAGGCCAGCTTTAAATCCCTGGGCCCTTTCATCGTTACCCGCATAGGTAGCGATAACATGGGCGCCTTTTTCAAGGAAACCCTTAGCAATACCTGCACCAATGCCACGAGTTCCACCTGTGATGACGATGTTTTGATCTTTAAAGTTCATATTTACCTCTACTTAATAATTTTTATAATTTTTTTCAAATTCTTTGGCTCTTTTATATTGTGCTTTAACTCTTAAAGAGTAGCTTCCTTATTTTCTTCCTCTGATGTTTTCTTCTCAATTCGATCAAGGTAGTTATCAACCTCGTGAGATTGAATGACTCCATAGTTGGCAGCTCCGAGCCAACCAGACATGATAATTCCAACACTCCCTGCATGAAAGAGACCTTTGATTTCCTTATGCATTCCCATTGAGATCGGCAGACCTTCAAATTTGGTCCCAAAACTGGCGCCACCTTTATGATGGGTATACTTCTCAACAGTCATTGGAGTTGATGCATCTACATAGTTGATTTTCTTTCTTGTTCCTGGAATGACTTTTTCGAGGCAACTTAGGGCGCGCTCAATATTGTATTCCTTTTTTGCAATGTATTCTTCCTCACTCAAATCTTTCCAATCTTCATATCGAGCATTGGAGGAAGATACCACTGCATAACGATCTTCCATGTGAGGTCTTGTATTAGGATAGTAGATACTAAAAGTTTGTGATCCAATTTTTGGGCTTAAGAGTGCGTCTGTTGAAAATGTATCATCTTCTGAATAGAATATGAGCTCTCCCATATCAGGAAGACTCTCTCCAGCAGCTAAGCCCATGAAGACCTGGCAACTTGAAGTATTTAACCTTACCTTGCGGGCCTCTTCAACATAGCTAGGCGCCCATTTCTCTTCCCCCACCATCTTAAAAATTGTGTTGTGAAGGTTGGCATTTGAGAGCACAGACTTTGCCTCGATAAAGGTGCCATCTTTGAGACGAACACCACGAGTAACATCGCCTTCAACTACAATTTCTTCAACAAAAGAGTGAAGCTTAATATCAACACCTGTTTCAAGCAGGTCATCTCTCATCAAGCCTATAAGCTTGTCTGTTCCACCACGATAGATGTAAACACCTTTAGACATAAAGTTGGAAAAGACAATTCCATAAGATATCGCAGGGTCTTCTAGTGTGGAGCCATTTGCATAGACAATAGGCTCTAGAAGAAAACGAGTAATATCATTACGATCACCGAAGTACTTACGAAAGAGCTCACCATTGGTCATGCCGTCATCATCATAGAAATTCATATTGGCGAGATGATTAAAGAAAGCATCAACAGTGTCGCGCGGAACTTTGAAGTGATTGACGAGTTTGTTAGTAAAATCTTCTTTGGTGAAGTCTGACTCAAGATCATACTGGGGATTCATAAAGCGAACTTTGTTCACTTGTTTAATGGAGTCTGAAATTTCTTTGGTCCAATACTTACGACAGGTTTTCTTCATACCAATTGGAAAGCCATGAAGACTCACATCAAAAGTATGCTCACCTTGATTGCGACGAAACCAAGTAGCAAAACCACCGAGTTTATTGTGAGACTCAAGAAGAAGTACTCTACGCCCGTTACGTCCGAGTTTTTTTGCGGCCGTCATACCTGCAAGACCAGAACCTATAACAATTACGTCATAAGGCCCAACAGGCTTTTCCTTCCTTTTGTAGAGCATTAAAAAATCATCCTGTTAATTGACTAAAAATTAATGCCCTAGACTACCTTGTAGAGGGCAACTAGCCAATAGAGATGAGGCCCTACAACTCTAAACCCGCCCTGCGCCTAACTCACCGTTTCTCACCATTAGGTTCATTTTACGCACGTCAATAAAACGTTTGTTTTTCTTGTTGAGAACCAAAAAGGCCGATTGAAATAAGTCACGGGTTTGGGAATCGAGTTCTTCAGAAAGCATGCACGTAGCAGCCACTTCTAGAAGCTCTTCTTCCTCTTCTATGGTAAGCGTGCCCTTAAGGGCCATTGCATAAAGAGCGGTGAAGTGATCAATATCCACTTCTAACGTTTCTGACTCATCATAAGGCTTGTTCGGCATCCCTGATCCTTGGAATACGTTACGTTAAGTGTGTTAACTAAATTATAGAGAATCTAGCTAATAAATATAAGTTAAGATTGGCCTAAGAAAGCATTTGTAAGAGCAAGCTGCGTTATATTCTTAAAGATTAAGAGAAAGGGGGCCCTAAAGCCCCCTCTTTCTTTAAACGACGGCCTTGCTAGGAGCCCTTCCCATTACAAGAAGAGTCGTTACTGTAAATCCGAGGGACATCAGAATTGCGTAACTCGAGCTCACAGCAGGGTTTGCGACGCCAAGAAATAGATTCATAATAAGGTGACCAAAGAGTCCAATCATTGCAGCAGTGGTAACAACCCAAATAGGAAGTCCACGCTTATAAAGGACACCAAAGAGGATCGGCACGAGAGAAGCTGCTGCTAATCCGTAAACACCTTTTTGGGCAAAGAGACCAACGAGCTTTGGCGGATTGTAGGCCAGGGCATAAGAAAAAAGACCGACAATAACCAGAACAATTCTTGAGAGCCATAGTCCTTTTTTAGGATCCATCTTCCCTTTAGTCAGTGGGGCATAGATATCATTTACAACCATCGCAGATAAAGACACAAGAATACCATCGAGAGTACTCATGCCAGCGGCCAGGAGACTTATTGAAACGAAAGTTAAAAAGTATTGACCCCATCCAGTGGCGCCAAACTCAGACACTATATACTGAACAACAACAGCATCTTGCCTAACTTGAAGGCCAGAGATTTTAGCGAAGAAACCAATAAAGAGAATAAGAGCAAAACAGAGACCAACAACAACAGTTGTACCAATAAACTTATTAACGTCTTTATCTGATTTAATATAGAGAACTTTAGTAAGAATATGGGGCTGTAACATCAAAGCAAAAGTCACAATAAAACCTGCAACAAAAACACTGAAGAAATCATAATAAAGTGAAGACTCTGGATTAAAAACCTTAGCGTAGTTTGGTCCAACGGCCTCAAGAGCATTAAAAAATCCTCCATCAAAATATTTAATGCCATGAAAGAACAGAAAGAGTGCAATTCCTAACATCATGATACCTTGAAAGGTATTTGTGTAGGCGTGAGCATAGGTTCCACCCATAAGCACATAGGAAAAGACAAAGAGAAGAGTTATTGTCAGCGCCACTTTTTGATCCATACCAAAAAGACTAGACATTAACATTGAACAACCAACTAAAATCAAAACAACAAAGGTAATCGAGAGAAGGTTTATCCCAGCAAAAAAGAGACTAAGTCCCCTATTTCCATAACGATGATAAATCCAATCAGGAATAGTAAGAGAGCCGGCCGCATCTCCGATATTACGAAAGCCTTTTGTAAGAAGGAGAAACGCCATCAAAACGCCAGCAGAAGCAGCAATTCCATAATGAACATAAGCACTAAAGCCATGAACATAAATAAATCCAGGATTGATTACAAAAGTCGCAGTCGAGGCGATAGATGCCGCCATGGTTATTCCAATAAGGTAAGGATTCATATCCTTATTTCCGATGGCATAACCTTTCATATCTTTCGTTTTCTTCATGCCAATCCAGGACAGAAAAAATGTCAGGAAGACGAAGAGACCCGTAAGCCCGTATTTAAAAATAACTGGTGTCATGAATTACTCCTCGGGCCTTGTCCCAGACCCTATACTTTCATTAAAACTTGGCCTCTGCCTTTGCCTGCAGGGCCTTTCTATCAATTTTTCCGCTTGCTAATAAAGGGAACTCTGTCACGTTCTCAATAAATTGAGGGTGCTTATAGCGAGAAAGTAAAGGGTTGAGAAAATCTCGAAGGTCCTCTACTTGCCAATTGTCATCAGAGCGAAGAAAGCAGTAACCAACCTCACCCCATTTATCACTTGGAACAGCAACGACGACACACTCTTGAACACTTTCATGAGAGCGTATTTTCTTTTCTACTTCAGCAGGATAAACATTTTCCCCACCACTGATATACATATCTTTCTTGCGACCAACAATGAAGTAGAAGCCTTCCTTATCATACTTGGCCAGGTCTCCTGTTTTGAAATAACCATCAAAAGAGCATTCCTCAAATCTCCTGGGCTCTTTATAATAGCCAGCACAAACATGAGGCCCGCGTATAAGAAGCTCCCCAACTTCCTCAACATTTGCTTGAGTTCCGTCTTCTTTAAAAAGTTTTACTTCACTATGAGGCATTGGTTTGCCAATAGAGCCGACCTTTCTAATGGCATCTTCTTCATCAAGGAGAAAGCAATTTGGTCCTACTTCTGTAAGCCCAAAGCCTTGTTTAAACATAAGATTTTTCTTTTGATACAAATCAATGAGCTCTTTTGGGCAGTAAGCACCGCCGGAAATAAAGAAACGTATACTTTCAAAGGAAGTTCCTTGAAATCGATCGTCTTCCGCGATCATTTGAAACATAGTGGGTACAGCAAAGTATACGCTCAGCTTTTCTTGGCGAATGGTCTCGAAAACATTATCTAGATCGAACTTAGTAGCAAGAATAGATGTTCCCCCAATACTCATCAAAGGAAGACAGAGAACATTATAGCCACCAGTATGAAAGAATGGCGTTTCAACTAGAGTTTTATCACTAGAGACAAGGCCCCAATTGCGACAGGTTTCAATTTGATTGGCGGCCAGCATTTCTCCATGAAAGAGAACACCTTTAGGTGTCCCAGTCGTACCACTTGTAAAAAGCATAAGGAGAGGGTCTTTAGAAGATGAATCGGTTGTTTTAAATTTACCTTTTTTAAAACTCTCTTCTAAATTTATCGATTCTAGGGAGTAGTAAGGATAACTTTTCTTTAGTGGTAAATCACAAGTACTAATACCGACGAAGGCCTTTGGTTCAATACGATCAACAATCTCTGCAAGTTCTCCAGAGGCCAGACGAAAGTTTAATGGAACAAATATCGCCCCCAACCTTGCACACGCCAGAAAGAGAGTAATGTGTTCAAGTGTATTCGTATTGAGATAAGCAAACCTATCGCCTTTTTGTACGTCCCACTCACCTAGCTGCCAGGCCCAAGCATCGACTTCATCTTTAAGCCCTTGATAGGTCAAAGACCTTTGAGTTGCCTGATCAATCAGCGCCGTATGGGTTGGATATTTTTGAGTGATATTATCTAAAAAATTAATCCAGGCCATATTCTCTCCTATCATCCTTGTAGGTGTTATAAAACAGCTTCATAGGCCACTTTGGTTTTATTTTGGGTACTCTCTAATAACCAAGGCAAAACAGTGTTCTTTAAAGTTAAGGGGTACTCAAGGAGGCTGGCATGCCCACCAGGCACAATTTTCAGCGCTCCTCGAGTGATTTTTTTCACCATTCTTTCATGCATAAATGGAGGAGTTAAAAGATCTTCACGACCAACTGTTAAAAGTGTCGGACAATCAATCTTTGTAAGATCAATACGGTGATCTTCAATAGCTCCCTCAATAAGACCTTCAATCACATGTACTTTTTCTAAACCGGCCCTTTCGCGATAGAAATCCAAGAGCTCAGGTCTTTGTTGAATAATAGTCTCTCCCCAAATCCAAGGAGTAGCCACTTCAAAACGATGGATAGGTCCACCTTTACGATTAGCATCCAACCAGCTTTTAAGTTTTAACTGAAGCAAAGGACTTGGTTCATCATAAGTATCACTAGCAACAACACAGGCGACGTGGCCCGGATAGAGAGCAGCAAATTCTAAGGCAATTCTTCCCCCATTAGAAAGACCAATAATCGAGGTATTTTCTATTTCAAGGGAATCAA
>JAFMBV010000035.1 GCA_017858255.1 Bacteriovoracaceae bacterium | reverse complement strand
TTTTTTAGCTACTTTCTTCTTAGTCGCTTTCTTAGCTACTTTTTTCTTAGTCGCTTTTTTAGCTACTTTCTTCTTAGCCGCTTTTTTAGCTACTTTCTTCTTAGTCGCTTTCTTGGCCACTTTCTTATTAGTCGCTTTCTTGGCCACTTTCTTAGCTACCTTCTTCTTTGTTACTTTCTTCGCCATAAAATTTTCGCCTTTAATTGAGTATTATTAGTTGTTTAGTGAATATTTAGATGAAGAAATCTTATCGGGACATTCCCATTCAGGCCAGAGGTGGAGTAAGGTAACTCCATGATCTCACTTAGTGGACTAAATCCTGAACAACGCATTGCTGCAGAAACCGTAGAGGGGCCAGTGCTCATTCTTGCGGGAGCTGGTTCAGGTAAAACGCGTACAATTACCTACCGCGTTGCTCACATGGTCGCCAATCTTGGAATCAAGGGGAAAAGTATCCTTGGTGTAAGCTTTACCAATAAAGCAGCTAAGGAAATGCGGGAGAGAGTTGTAACTCTACTTGGTAAACGCCAGGCAAAAGGCGTAACCCTTACGACTTTTCATTCCCTCGGGGTGAAAATACTCAAAAAAGAAATTAACAAACTTGGATATCATTTAAATTTCTCCATTTACGACACAAGTGACCAGCTAGGTATTGTGCGAGAGGCCCTGAAGCTTTATCACGCGGAAGTGAAGTTTGATCACAAAAGAATATTGTCAAAGATTGGCTATTTAAAAAATAGGGCGATCACCGCTGATGTCTTTGGGGCCAGTCCTTATTTTGACGAAGATGACCCCTACGACTTGGCCTGCGAATATGTTTATCGCTTTTATCAAGAAAAATTAAAGTTTTATAATGCTATTGATTTTGATGACATCCTTTTTTTAGTGGTGCGCCTTTTTAGAGATTATCCCGATGTCGCAGAAGCCTATTCAGATAGGTTTAAATATATCATGGTGGACGAATATCAAGACACGAATGGTCTACAGTTCGCTCTTATCCGGGGCCTCACTTCTCGCCACAGTAATTTATGCGTTGTAGGAGATGATGACCAATCGATCTATGCTTTTCGAGGGGCGGATATTACAAATATTTTAGAATTCGAAAAAGCATTTCCAGGCGCCAAGATTATAAAGCTTGAACAAAATTACCGCTCTGTATCTCCCATCCTTAGTCTAGCGAATCATGTCATTAAAGATAACCCTAATAGAAGACCCAAGACTCTATGGTCAACCAAGGAGTCCAATCAAAAACCACTCCTATGGGCGATGGGTGACACTGATCACGAGTCCCAAGTTGTTGTCGATGACATCGCCAAGTATCAGGCGACAGGAGCACACCTCGGAGATATTGCTGTTCTCTATCGCTCTAATACTCAAGTTCAACCAATTGAGGACCAGCTGCGTATTTCGCAAATTCCTTATACCGTTCTTGGTGGTCAAAAGTTCTACGAGAAAAAAGAGATCAAGGATCTCATTGCTTATTTCTCTTTGATTCTTAATCCTCACGATCAAATGGCCTTGCGGCGTATTCTCAATGTTCCCAATCGTGGGATTGGAAATGCCACTCTCAATAAATTCCTTCTTAAAAGTGAACAAGATAAAATTAGTGTTTTCGAAGCTCTCGAGACAGGACCTGATTTAGCTGGATCACGGGCCGATCATATCGTTAAGTTTGTTAAACTTATTCGTTCTTACCAAAAGAAGTTTAAAGAGCTTCCTCTTGCTCAGGCGAGTTCTACTCTTATTGAAGAAATCGACTTTTTAAAATTTATCGATAAGCAATACGATAATCTTAAGCAAGCTGACCGCAGAAAAAAAGATATTATGATGTTTCTTGAATCAGCGGAGAGGTTTACTCGCTTTCATGGAGAACACGCATCACTTAAAAACTTTGTAGAAAGGCTACTTCTTCAAGACAACCAAGACAATGAAGAAGAGCTCGATGATGATGACCTTCGTAAAAACGAAGTCACTCTTATGACTCTCCACTCTTCAAAAGGACTCGAATTCGATATTGTCTACCTCATCGGCATGGAAGAAGAAATTCTTCCCCATAAGCGGACAATCGTAAATGGTGAAGATATATCAGAGGAAAGACGCTTGGCCTACGTAGGCGTCACTCGTGCAAAAGAAAAACTTATCATGACCTATTGTAAGGAAAGAAAAATCTACGGCCGAAAAGTTCCGCGCCACCCTTCGCGTTTCCTTAATGACCTTGATGCTCTTTATGTTAATCAAGACCGCACAACCTTTGGCCACATGTCAGAGGATGAGAAAGATGATCATATTAAAAGTACATTTGCTAACTTTGCAGACCTCTTAGGAGAGGACTAAGAATTCAACAGAGACTTTACCTGCTCAACAACCGATTGCAGGCTAAAAGGCTTTTGAAAGAAGTGTTCAACCCCTGACACATCTGGATCACTTGATTCTGCATGACCACTCATGAAGAGAAATCGCACTTCAGGGTGATTCTCACGCACATAGGCCAAGAGCTCTTTACCAGATCGACAAGGCATCTTAAGGTCACTCAAGATGAGATGGGGACAATCCACCTTTATGATTTCAATGGCAGCATCAACGCTTTCTGCCGTTTTAACTAAGAAGTCATCTTCTTCGAATTCCATCTGTAAGAGTTCGAGGAGCTGAACTTCATCATCGACGATTAGAATTTTTGTGCTTTTTGTATCCATTGATAGCTATTCTAACGAACTATTTAAAAATTACTGAATTAATATTTCTTAATATTTTCTAAAAAAAAGGGGCCTTCATGGCCCCGGGGCGCTCTTTCTGAGCTCGAACACCCCATCCTTGGGTAACAATGTCTTCCTTGACAAAATAGTAATTATTTAACTTTTCGTTTGGGCCTCAACCTGAAGAGTCATTCTTTGCACAAAGGGAAAGACGCTAAAGATTTGATCCCAAAATGACTGACTAATTTGATAACGAATAAAAGCAAGATTGCGACATTCAATTTTTTTATCGGCCATAATTTCTGATAGTTTCAAAACCGTTGCAGACTCCCTAGTCCCACCAAAGGTCCAAACCTTTTTCTGCCAAGTAAAGTTTGGTTTAAAAAATACATTGGCATTCACAAACTGGGCATCAAAGGCTTGACAACCACGTCCTGTAACCTTGAGGCTGCCGCCACATGAAGATAAGAACATCAATAAGAAGAAGAGGAGAGATAATTTCATCGCTCTCCCCCTGGATTTATCCCGTGACCTGAAATCACGTAATCTTTAGGAATATAGAAACCCAAGCTCAAAATGGCCTTCCAAAACGAAGACGTTTTTTGGTATTCGTGAATTGAAATGCCCGCAACACTTGCGAGACCGTTGTTGTAAAATTCTTCATCTAAGAAAACTTCACTATCGGGACCAATAAGACCCCACAAGTAAAATTCTTTAGAACCGCTAATTTCAGTATACTTAGTATGTTCAGGTCGAGGTGTCAGATAAATAGGAATGAGCCCTTTGCCATGAAATGAAATATGGGTGCAACCACACATTGTTAGCAGGATGATCCCTATTACTAAACAATAGTATGCCTGTGGAAATAATTTTCCCACTCCTGGTGCCTCCCGCAGTTCCTTCCTATGTCTTTGGATTTACTTAATTGTCAGATTTTTAAACACCGATTGTCAACTTCAGCAAAATGAGAGCAAACTACTTTTCACATTTGATTTCATCACAATGCATTTTATTATTCGACTTGGTACATTTCTTTAGAACTAGAGCACGAGCGACGGCCTCACTACCACCAAATGAAGTATAGTCATTACCGAAAGCAGATACTCTACAAACCCAACTTGAGACATTTGAAGAATCTTCAAGTGTCGACACGGACTTCTCAAGTCTCTTCACAAGACTCTCTAGTATACTCACTCTTTTTTTTAAGGAGTTTATCTCAGAGTTTGAATTAGCAAAAGTCGTTGAAGAAAGAATTAAAAAAGTAAGAAAAATCGTTTTCATCATTATTCCTTATTATCTCTTATTAAATACCTTTAAACGTTGGCG
The DNA here is from genome assembly GCA_017858255.1 of Bacteriovoracaceae bacterium. Lineage (GTDB taxonomy): Bacteria > Bdellovibrionota > Bacteriovoracia > Bacteriovoracales > Bacteriovoracaceae. Next base: position 28,486 of record JAFMBV010000035.1, on the reverse strand, counting down.
TTCTTTTTTCCTGAAGTGCATTTAGGCCTTCAAAGTGATCTTCTGTTCTTTGGGTAATCCCTTGAAATGCAGCAAGGAGATCAAGAGAAGTTTGTAAATCTCGTTGAAAGCCAAGTTTTAAAGCCTTTTTCGTCATTTGTACGGCAACGGGTGCATTCTGAGCTATTTGAGATGCCCAACCCTTGCCCTCATTAATGAGCTCTTCATCTCCTACACATGCGTTTAGAAGACCCATTTTCAAACACTCTTCGCCCTTATAAATTTTTCCCGTTAAAAACATTTCCACGGCCTTGGTATAACCAACAACACGAGGAAGAAAGTAAGTGCCTCCATCTCCAGGAACAAGGCCGAGTTTGGTAAAGGTTTCGCCCATTTTTGTATGAGCTGTACCGATACGAATATCACTCATACAAGCAAAATCACAACCGGCACCAATGGCAGCACCATTAACGAGAGCTATCGTTGGCTTTTGTAGCCTTTCCATTATTTGTGGAATTCTCTGAATTCCTTTTTGATAATTCCTTCGAAGTTCATCACTGTCTCCAGAGAACATCTCACGCTTCTCTTTCATTGCAGATACGTCACCACCAGCACAGAAGTTCTTTCCAGCTCCTGTGAATACGATCACTCTTACATCATCATGATGGTCGGCCCACTCCAACGTTGTGACCAATTCCTCTATCATTGAGAGATGAAATGCATTAGCAGCTTCTGGTCGATTGAGAGTCATCCACAATTGGTGGTTTTCAAGTTTCACTTCAATATGTTGGAGATTTTTAAGCTGATCCAATTTCATAAATAATTTCGCTTTTAAAGAGGTTTAGGAATATAGAGGTTCTTTTCGCTATTAATATAGGCTTGTAGAAATTTCGAAGTCGTTTTCTTCTTTAAAATTCCAAGAATAAATTCAGAAGCAAGGCTTAGCTTCATTAAGTCGATACCAGTTTCGATCCCAAGTGTTTCACACAAGTAAACAAGGTCTTCTGTGGCAACATTCCCGGTTGCACCCAAAGCATAGGGACAACCACCAAGGCCTCCTGTTGAAGCATCAAAAGTAGTAATACCATAGCTAAGGCCCATTAATATATTAGTGACGGCCATGCCGCGTGTATCATGAAAATGAAGGGCGACATTTTCCTTTGGCACTTCTTTTAAAACTAAATCAAGAGTTGTTTGAACACTTAAGGGTGAACCCGTACCGACAGTATCCCCGAGGCTAATTTCGTAGCATCCAAGTTCTGTTAGTCTCTTTGCAACTTCTGTAACGCTAGCAGGATCAATATATCCTTCATAGGGACAACCAAAGGCCGTCGAAACATAACCTCTGACTTTTATCCCTGAGGCCAGTGCATCTTTAATAACGGGTTCAATACGATCAAAACTTTGAGAGATAGTGGCGTTAATATTCTTTTTATTAAACGTATCACTACTTGCCGTAAAGACGGCGATTTCCTTAACTCCCAACTCTTTGGCCACTTCAAGGCCTTTAAGATTAGGAACCAAACAAGTCAGTGCCACTCCTTTTTCGCTAAGACCTTTTACTAAAGGAAAAAGCTCCCTTGCATCGGCCATCTGTGGCATTCGATCTGGTCTCACAAAGCTTGTGACCTCAATAGACTGATGACCACAATCTTCGAGCATATTGATTAAGGTAGCTTTGTCTTTTGTTTCAATGACACTTTTTTCATTTTGAAGACCATCGCGTGGTCCGACTTCAACAATTTTTATCTTTTTTGGAAAAGCTGAGAAGTTCATCTTAATCCTCCGCGCTCTTTTCTATATCAATCAGGTCGACATCTCCACCAACAAGCTCACCTTCTTGATACATGATTTTTAATACAGTTCCGTCAAAAGCGGCCTTTATTGTATGCTCCATCTTCATGGCCTCCATGACAATAAGACCTTGGCCGGCGACAATACTATCCCCAACCTTTACTAGGTGCTTAAGAATCTTCCCAGGCATGGGAGAAGACATCTCATTATTAGCTCCTCCACTTCCCTTTTTCTTACGCTTATCACGAGGATTCTCCAGTTTAAGACTAAAGTCTCCTAAGCTGACATGGTTTCCAGATTTCCATGTTTGTATATTCTTTCCTTCAAATTCGATAACTGCACGAGCGCCTTCTCTCTCTAAGAGTCGACCTTTAAAGGTTTGTCCTTCAATTGTCAGTTCGACTTGATCACCCTCGCCTCTTACCCAAGAGTAGCGAATTGTTTCATCATTGATGAGGAGTTCTTTTTCCATAGTCCCTACTTAATTAAGGCGAAAGCCAGAGAGTTGATCCCAGGCCGTGGTCACGGCCACTCCTTCTCTTGTCTCTTTCTTTCTTGTTGAAATCAGTCCATTCGTCATTATTGCCAGCGCTTTATCCTCAAGACTTAAAGGGCGAGGGCCTAAATCATCAGCATATGTTTTAACAAAATGAGTAAAAGTAACTCCTTTTAGAAATACATCATGCTTTAAAATTCTTTTCAAATAATCTCTATTGGTCGTTATTCCTAAGAAAGGATAATCACTTAAGGCCTTATCCATTTTCCTAATGGCCTGTGTCCGATCCGTGCTCCATACAATCAGCTTAGCAATCATAGGGTCAAAGCTTGTCGTCACTTCATTACCTGATTTGTAACCACTATCAAGGCGTACTCCCAGTAATCGGCTCTCGCCAACAACATCAATAGTTCCAATAGAGGGCATAAAGTCCTTATCTGGATTTTCGGCATAAATACGCACTTCAATAGCATGACCATTTTGTAAAATTTCACTTTGCTTAAAGGGAAGTTTTTCTCCTTGGGCCACTCTTACTTGCAATTGAACTAGGTCATGTCCAGTCACCATTTCTGTGATGGGGTGTTCGACTTGTAGACGAGTGTTCATCTCTAGGAAATAGAAGCTTCCATCTTTATCGAGAATAAACTCAACGGTTCCTGCCCCCACATAATTCATGGTCTCAGAAATTTTAACCGCTGTATCACACATACTTTGTCTTAGTTCTTGAGTAAGAGCAGGACTAGGACTCTCTTCAACTATCTTTTGATAACGCCTTTGAATTGAACATTCTCTTTCCCAAAAATGAAAATGCTGTCCGTGAGTATCGCTCAAAACCTGAACTTCAATATGTCTTGGGTCAGTAATATACTTCTCTACTAAAACCTTATCGTCACCGAAAGCATTCATGGCCTCTCTCTTTGCACTATTGAGTGCTTCAGAAAAATCCGATTCCTGCTCGACAATTCTCATGCCCTTACCACCGCCACCGGCGCTGGCCTTAATGAGTACTGGAAAACCTATTTTGACGGCCTCTTTCGCTAATAAATCGCCGTCTTGATTGTCGCCATGATAACCAGGAATGAGAGGAATCCCCGCTTTCTCCATGATCTCTTTTGATGTCTTCTTATCACCCATTGATTCCATAGCTGCCGTGGGAGGTCCAATAAGCTCAACACCGGCCTCTTGTAGCGCCTTGGCGAAGGGTGCTCTTTCAGACAAAAATCCATAGCCCGGATGAACGGCATCTACCTTAAACTTCTGACAAATTTTAACGAGTCTTTCAATATTCAAATAGGTTTCACTTAAAGGACCTGAGCCTAAGTTAATGGAAATATCTCCAAAACTTGAATGAGGTAGATCTTTTTCTTCTTCGGTAAATAACATCACGGATTCAATATCAAGTTCACGCAAGGTTTTTGCCACCCGAATAGCAATCTCCCCTCTATTGGCGATCAGAACTCTTTTAAAGCTTTTCATGAGTCCTCTCCCTTGATTGACCAAGAAGGCTTTCTTTTCTCTAATAAGGCAGACATGCCTTCTTGTCCTTCCGCTGTAGTACGAACTCTCGCAATCGTACGGCAAGTATACTCTTTCACCGCTTCTTCACCTTTCGTCATACGAGCGAAAACTCCTTTTATCAGAGTTTTTGCTTCAACTTGCGCGCCTGGACCAGCACTGAGAAACCTTTCAATTATTTTATCTGTTGCCCCTGAGAGGTCATCACTTTTAACGACCTTGTGAACAAGTTGCATCTTCAAGGCCTCATCAGCACTAAAGCGCTCACCACTTAAGAAATAAGCTCGTGCATAGGATTCTCCGATTTTGGCCATAACGTATGGAGAAATAACGGCAGGAACAAGACCAAGTCCTACCTCTGTAAAACCAAACTTAGCTTCAGAGCTAGAAATCACATAATCACAACTAGCAACGAGGCCGGTACCTCCACCCAATGTCGCACCATTTACTTGGGCAATAACAGGTATGGCCATTGAATTGAGTTCTTCAAAAAGATTACTTAAGCGAACTGAGTCCTGATAATTTTCTTCATCGGAGTAATCTTTCATGCGCTTCATCCAATTAAGATCAGCACCTGCACAAAAAGATTTCCCCTCTCCCGTGACGACTAATAAGCGCACTTCCTTGTCTTTCTTTAGATCTTGAAGGGCATGAATTAGCTCTAAAATGAATTCATCATTAAAGGCATTATGAAGCTCTGGGCGATTTAGAGTTAGGCGACAAACACCTCTCCTATCACTTTCAATTTTTATATATTTTAGTGGCATAAATTCCTCACATCCTAAAGACGCCAAACTTCACGTCATCTACAGGTGCATTTAAACTAGACTCTAAGGCCAATCCTAATACATCTCGTGTTTTAGCTGGATCGATAACGCCGTCATCCCACAATCGTGAAGTTGAATAGTAACAAGAGCCTTCTTTTTCATATTTATCTAAAATAGGCTTTTGAAACTCTTTCACTTCCCCATCCGTCATCTCTGGCTTTCCTTTGGCCGCCAAACCACCCTGGCGAACTGTCGTTAAAACCCCAGCGGCTTGTTCGCCACCCATCACGGAGATACGAGAGTTAGGCCACATGAAAAGAAAACGAGGCGAGTAAGCACGCCCACACATTCCATAATTTCCAGCTCCATAAGAGCCACCAATAAGCACAGTAAATTTCGGAACATTAACAGTAGACACTGCCGTCACCATTTTTGCGCCGTGCTTGGCTATTCCCTCTGACTCATACTTACGTCCAACCATGAAACCGGTAATATTTTGGAGGAAGATTAAAGGTATTTTTCTTTGTCCGCAGAGTTCAATAAAGTGGGCGCCTTTTTGAGCACTTTCACTAAAGAGGATGCCATTATTAGCAACAATTCCGACAGGGATGCCATGAATGGCCGCAAAACCACAAATCAAGGTAGTCCCATAGCGCTCTTTGAATTCATGAAACTCACTGCCATCAACTAAGCGCGCGATGATTTCCCGTATATCAAAAGGTGTCTTAGTCGTGTCTTTTGGCAAGATGCCATAAACGTCATCCATCGGATAAAGTGGATCTTTCACTTCTTTTCTTTTAATAAAATTTTGATCTTTTCCTAACGACTGATAATTTAGGTTTTCAATAATATTTCGAGTGATGCTTAAGGCCTCTTCTTCATTTTCGGCAAAGTGATCAGCAACTCCTGACTCACTCGTATGAACATGTGCTCCTCCAAGATCCTCAGCACTAACCTCTTCTCCGGTCGCAGCTTTAACTAAAGGAGGCCCTGCTAAAAATATCGTGCCATTGCCTTTTACAATTACCGATTCATCGGCCATCGCTGGAACATATGCTCCACCGGCCGTACAAGAACCGAGAACTACTGCAACTTGTGGAATACCTAAAGCGGACATCTGAGCTTGATTATAAAAAATTCGACCAAAGTGATCTCGGTCGGGAAAGACTTCATCTTGCATAGGAAGAAAAGCGCCGCCACTATCGACTAGATAAATACAAGGTAAACGGTTTTCTCTCGCAATATCTTGGGCACGCAAATGTTTCTTTACTGTCATGGGAAAGTAAGTGCCGCCTTTAACAGTGGCATCATTAGCGACAAACATGCACTCCACACCGTGCACTCTCCCAATTCCCGTCACGACACCTGCCGAGGGAACAGGACCTTCTTTTTCGTACAAATCATCTGCTGCTAGAGCACTTAATTCTAAGAAAGGAGAACCCTCATCGAGAATGCGTTCAATACGCTCCCTAGGCAAAAGCTTTTCTCTTTTACGATGGCGCTCAACGGAGGCAGCACCACCACCTTTTTCTGCGGTATTTAGGCGCGAGCGCAGTTCATTTAGTAAATTTAGATTATGTTCTTTATTGGCCTGAAAATCAGGAGAACGCCCATCGCCAAAGATAGACGCTTCTAAAATATCCATGAATCACCTCTTGCCCAGTGTGTCTAAAAAACTGATTTAATTCGCTCCAGTATGCCTTTCACCGCACTAATTCGTCTAGGCGGGGCATGCTAAAGCTCTGGATTTAGAATGATCTCATTTAGGAATATGCGAAACTATATTATTAAGGAACTACGGCCAAACGATGCACTTTTCGACATAAACTAGATGCTGTGGACATGAAGCGCCCTGCGAAAGCACCACGGTTTTTTATCTCTGTCTCCAAGAGTGGAAAGAGTAACTTTAGATAGATATCTACAAATGTTGAAGGTCCCCAATCTTGGTAGAGGTCGAACTTCTTCTTTTCCTTATACTTTGCAGGCATCATCTCACCAAAGAGAGTAAGCAAGGCCGATTGAAGCTCAATGTCGCGACCTTTACATTTCTCTTCAAAAACCTTTGTTAAGTTTGACCGCTGGTTTTTGGGTTGTGCCTGTAAAATCGCCATAATGGCCTTTTTGCCAATAGTTGAAATTTGCCAGTTATTTGTATGGGCCAGTGGATGATAGCGTAAAATTAAATAAGGCCCACGAATATCCACTACCGGTGGAATATTTTTTGGCCACCATACAGGGCGAAGTAGAATCTTAACTTTTTGACCTTGCTTACCTAAGATAAAAGGGATCGCCTTCTTAATCGATTTATCCATTGCAGAGTATTTCCAGTCTTTATTAAGATCCAAGAGTTTCACACTAAAGTGAGAACTCTCTTTAACAAATTCTGAAATATTCTTTTTGTACTTTTGATAAAAGCTCGATAAGAACTTTATCTCAGCAGCCGTTACTCCCTTTTTCTCTAGTTTTCTTAGCGCTTCACCAATACTTTTTGAAGAATAGAAAGCATGTGAAAAGGGATCGTAGCCTTTTGGAAAATCACCAAAAATATCACTTCCATCTCCTTGGCCCATTGGAGATTTTTCATAGGATTTTTTCCTAATCGCTGCATATTGGGAGAATTGACTCTTGTCTTCAAGGGTTAAAGAAAACTTTTTGACCCAAGCATCTCGATAAATGGGAGTTAAAGAATTATCCCAGCGAGTGACATGGTCCATAAGTTCAAAAACGTCTGTTGACTCAGAATATTCTGCAACTCCAGCGCCAAACAGAGGAGAACAGACCATTAGGGTCACGAGAATAATATACAATCTCATCATTCTTCCTTGATTAAATGAGTACGCATTTATTCTAACATATTTTAAGAATAGGCCCCAAGTCATGAGGCCCAGAAGAAATTAATTGCTTACTGGAACGACATTATCAAGAAGTCCGTCTAATTGAAATAAGCGACGTGGATCGTAGCCCTCAGGCAACTCCTCTAATGGCGCCTCCTCTATGCTAGCTGGAAGCCTTGCGAATCTATCTCTTGCCAATAAATCACTAACCTTTACCACTGTTTTAAAGACAACCTGACCATCCTCGGTCTTAACTTCTCCATCTACAGTGAGCTCTGGCTCATACATAATGAACTCGCCTTCTTCACCGATGGGAATCAAAATAGGACCTCGTGCCTGCAAAACGGCATCTTCTGGAGAGACACCTGGTGCCACAATCACAGCGCGATCACGAATCTCTTGGGTAAGGGTAACCACAGAGTCTGTTGTGAGAAGACCATCACCTCTACCGCTCCCAGAAGTCGTGAGGCTTGAAATCTCTGCACCCCCTCCTCTTGTAAAATTTCTTACTCCACTAGGAGAAGAACCACCACCACCATCATCACTACTATTATCAACTGGAGCAGAAGATGGTCCATTTGAAGTAGGGGCAACCGAAGCAATCGATCGACCAACATTCGATCCACCACCAAAAGCACTTCTCCTAACTGGCGTGGGTACTGGTGCGCTATTTCTTACTTCAGGTTTGGCCTCGGCCAAAGCACGCCTAACATCTTGTTTTTCTCGCAACTTATCTTCAAGAAGTGGTATTTCAGATTTTAACTTATTCAACTCTGCCACTAGTTTGGCCCTTCCCTCATCCTCTTCTTCTCCGAGAGATTTACGGGACTCTTCAAGTTCTCTTTGAAGGTTGGCCTGACGGCGCTCCATTTCTTCAAGTCTTTTAAGTAGTACCTGGCTAGCGGGGTCCAGTGTACTTTCTTGACCTTGGAGTTCCTGAGCTAAACTTTCTTTCTCTCCAGTATTGGCCCTAATTTGATTAGGAAATACCGTAGTGGGAGAACTGCTGAAACCACCAGCAACTTCTCCTTTACTAGTTTCAAAACTATTACTCACTTTTGCATTTGCACTCGGAATAATGCTAGTGACCTTTTGGCCGGAACTAATGGCGTTACCGCCAGGCCCCGCCACCAAACTTCTTCTAGATGGAAATTTTGAACCTCGATTTTTTAGAGATGTTGTCGCTCTTAGACCACTGTCGAAACTACCTGCAGTCGCAACTGGTGCCCTAAGATTATCAGTCTTCAAAACATCATCAGCCGAGGTATTCTCAATATTCGTTATACCTGCAAAGTTTGGAAAAGTGGTCCTTCCATTCGAATCAACGCTTGCCATAACCTGGGAGTTTTCAACAGTTTGATGACCTGGTTGACAAACAAATCCGAAAAGAAGAACTTGGTTATTTGTGACCCCTCTTATTTGATCTCCTGTACAAACTTCCCCACAAAATAGGCTATTTGATTTTTCATTACACCTTTGCTGACGGATTTCGCCAATATTAGGAGAGAGAGTGTCATAGTTTTGGGCCTCCACTCGCCTCTCAAAGTCTTCATTAAGAATCGAAGTACATAGCACGGAAGCAGAGTTAAGAATATCTCCGGCCTGTCTATTTAGACCAGATGTCCCTAGAAGTTTTTCAAGCGCCTTATTACTATATTCTGGTTCAGACAAAGGGCTACAAAGTTTATGTTTCATATAGACTGGTTTAATCTTCTCATTACAGGCCATTGCAGAGCGCTGGGCAACTAAAGCGAAGGCTTGATTCTTAACAAGCTTCATTCTCATAAACATGAAATCCTCATGGCTGAGATTTGCAAGGTCAGGATGAGCTTTAAGAATTTCCTCCCGAGATAAATTTTCATTTGTCCTTTCTAGAACTTTTGCAAGATTTCGAGCACCATGGGCGATATTCAAAGGACTGCCATAAGAGCTAAAAATTGATTCAAAGTTAGCAGCACTCTTCCAAAGAACGCCCAATTTCTGACCTCCTTCCAAATTATTAAGAACAGAACCAACTTCTTGAGAGCTCAGAGTTCCAGAGCGCCCACCATTTAATGTATTATTTAAACTTGTAGAGATAGCGTTTATTTTATCTGATGTTTGAGTTCCACCAAGTACTATGGCCTGTGCTCTTAAACTTCTGCGGTTTTCAACAATATAGTCGCCCATTCTTTGACCGACGGCAGCTCTTTGAATCAGGGCAACCAAGGCCCGATTTTTTTCGATTTTTTCCTCTTCTGTAAAACCTTCTGGGTAAAATTCCAGCTCGGGGTTTTCTGTTTGGTATCTCTCAATTAAAGGCATAATCTGACCAACGTCATATCCCTCAAAGTCCAAAAGGTCGTTCTTAGTGGATGATTCAATAATGCCGTTAAAGTAGGCCAAGCTGGCCTCATCTTCTAAGAAGTCTGATTCTTCTCTAATAAGATTCAAAGTATAATTTAAGGCTGTTTTACGTGCGAGTTGAAGACTATCATCACCATGGCGACTATTAGTTCTATTATGTCTATTTAAAGCTCTGCCGACTATTTCAAAAACTTTCGGATTACCATTTCTATCACTAGTATCATTATTAAAGAAGTCCATCATTTTAATGGCCTCTGGAAGATGGTCCATTCCTAAATTGCTATCAATGGCAGCAATATTCCCCATATGGCCCTGCCCCTCACCGGCATTAGCGGCAATAGAGTCTCCCACACTTATAGAAAGAGTTTTTGATAAATCATTTCCTTCCGCATCGATATAGCCATTTAACGAGCACTCTTCGTTGGCCATACAATTTGTCGCAAATCTTGTTCTTGCTTCATCTAAAACACTACTGCCAGTATCTTCTCCGGGTAAAAGAGAATCCGAACCTTCACACATGTTATTTTTCAAATCTAATTTAGCAAGTCCTTGGCCACCAGGAAGACAGGAAAAAACTTTATTCACAAACTGGCTCAGAGGCATATCGTTACCACTATTAAAGAAACTATCTTCAAGACCGTATTGAGCTTTGTAATTTTCTCTAATTTGAGGGTCTGTTTCAGACTGTAAACTTTTATAGAAGTAATTCATTAACTCCATATCACTAGCAAGGGTTGCCTGTAATTCGGCAATCTTTGCTAATTCTCCCCATTCCTTTTCAAGCGTCTTCGCTTTAAGCTCAACTTCAAGTTCTCTCATCTCTGGATCATTTCGCCACTCACGTATTTCTAAAGGCAAGGACACCGCAGGCATTGGCGAGGAGACGCAAGCCCCAGAATCCTTCAATGCTTCAAGGTTTTTACAAAGATTCACAGAATTAGCTTCACCATTTTCACTTCCAACAGTTGCGAGAGATTGAAAGGCTTCGCTTGAACAAGAAGATTCACTAAAGTGATCGGCAAGAGATTCGATGCCAGGAATGGAAAGTTCTAATGTATTGACGCTAGAGCAGGAGTTAGAAATTCTACCAAGGGCTGGATCAATTCCTAAATTTACTGGAGCACTATTATATCCGCTCCTGCGAAGTTCCCTACGAGAGCCTCTACTACCACTTTCAACTGTAATCGAATCTGCATTATCATCGCCATAGATTCGTTTGTTAAACCAATCGTACACTCCAGTAGTAATATTACTAAAGAAACTTCCTGCCTCAGGGGATGGCGTTGTATCCTCAACGGACCAAGCTGCTTGTGTAAATAACAAGCTCCAACAGACTAAAAAGTTTAGGGCAACTTTTGAAAAGTGATTCATATCTAACTCTCTTTATCAGCGGTACGGCACTCTAACTCTTCGTCAACTTCAGCCTAATACTTGAGTGCTTAAGTCAATGATAATAGAAGCTAACTTCACGCCCTAGGACATTTCCACTTCGGCCCATACATGTAAGGATAAGTGGGCGAAATGACAAGGTGAGTAATGAGATTTAGTTCACTTAAACATGTTCTTAATCTGCCTCAAAAATTTGTCACTACACCCTCAAAATGGATAATATTGAATCGATTTCTCTTTAACCCGCTTTGGCAAACAAGGACCTCATTCATGCCCATAAAATCTACTCAAATCACCACCAAAGATGAATATCTCTCACATTGGCAAATGGCCCATGAAGTACCCCAAGAGTTTTGGGCCAAGGCCGCAGAAAACTATGAGTGGATGAAGCCTTGGGATAAAGTTCAGTCCGGTGACTTTAATGATTTAGAAATTAAATGGTTTGAAGGTGCTTCACTTAATATCACGGCCAACTGTCTTGACCGCCATCTTAAAACTCGTGGAGATAAGACGGCAGTGATCTGGGAATCCAATGATCCTAATGAGGCCCCTATTAAATATACCTATACAGAATTACACGCAGAAGTTTGTCGCTTCTCCAATGTACTCAAAGAAAAGGGCATTAAAAAAGGTGATCGTGTTTGTTTTTATATGTCCATGGTGCCTGAACTTCTAACAGGTGTCTTGGCCTGTGCTCGTATTGGTGCGGTTCACTCCGTGGTCTTTGGTGGCTTTAGTGCCCAGGCGCTAGCAGGACGTATTCAGGATTGTCAGGCAAAGATGGTCATCACCTGTGATGAGGCCTACAGAGGGGCAAAGACAATTCCTCTTAAGGCCATAACAGATGAGGCCGTTGAAAGCTGTGACACTATTGAGACCGTTTTGGTGCGCGAAAGAACTGGTGGAAGTATCACTTACAAGGAAGGTCGAGATTATTCTCTCCTCCCCCTCATAAAAGCGGCAAAAGATGATTGTCCTCCAGAAGAGATGAAGGCGGAAGATCCCCTCTTCATTCTCTACACTTCCGGTTCAACAGGTAAGCCCAAGGGACTTATGCATACAACTGCGGGCTACATGGTTTGGGCCGGTTACACTTTTGAAAATGTTTTTCAAATGGAAGAGAACGACACTTACTGGTGTACCGCAGATATTGGTTGGATCACTGGTCATAGTTATATAACTTACGGTCCGCTTCTTAATGGCGCGACTACTATTATGTTTGAAGGAGTTCCGACTTATCCCGATGCTGGTCGCTTTTGGGATATCGTCGACAAATTTAAAATCACTCATTTCTATACGGCACCAACGGCCATACGTGCTTTGCAAGCGTGCGATATAAACCTGGTCAGAAAGCATGACCTCTCAAGTCTTAAAGTTCTAGGCTCAGTTGGAGAGCCTATAAATGAAGAAGCTTGGGAGTGGTATAACAAAGAAGTTGGAAAAGAGCGCTGCCCGATTGTAGACACTTGGTGGCAAACAGAAACCGGTGGCATCATGATCACGTCATTGGCCGGAGTAACAGAGAGCATTCCTGCCCATGCCACCTATCCTCTTCCTGGAGTAAATCCTGTTCTCGTGGATAGTGAAGGAAAGACAATCCTTGGAAATCCAGGAGAAGGAAACCTTTGCATGGAGCTACCATGGCCTGGAATTGCCCGCACGATTTGGGGCGATCACAAACGCTACAAAGAAACTTACTTTACCACCTATCCTGGAAAATACTTTACCGGTGATGGTGCTAGAAGAGACGATAAAGGCCGCTACCGCATTACTGGACGAGTTGATGATGTCATCAATGTTTCCGGTCACCGCATAGGGACGGCAGAAGTAGAAGACGCAATTAATGAGCATCCGGCCATCGTAGAGAGTGCCGTTGTCGGTTATCCCCATGAGATTAAAGGTCAAGGAATTTATGCTTATGTTATCTGCCAACCTGGTCAGGAAGAAACAGCAGAAGTTTTAAAACCACAACTAGATGCCCTAATCATGAAAATGATTGGTCCCATCGCTAAGCTTGACTTTATTTTACCAGTAAGTGGTTTACCAAAAACTCGCTCTGGAAAAATCATGCGACGAATTCTTAGAAAGATTGCAGCAAAAGATGGCAACAACCTCGGTGATATCTCAACCCTGCTTAATCCAGAAATCGTAGAAGAAATTAAAAAGGGAGCTGGTCTCTAAAATTATGAGTGAATTAAAAACCTTCCAAAATAAAAATCTCACCCTTGATTATCTCATGATTGATAATCAAGCGAAGAGTTCCATTGTTCTCCTTCATGGCTATGGCGCTAACATGAAGGACCTTGCGGGCCTTGCCTCTATCAACCCTTTCTTTAAAAACTTCAATTGGTATTTTCCCGATGGGATTATAAAAGTTCCTATTGGCCCCTTTATGACAGGCAAAGCTTGGTTTCCTATTGATATGGAACTTCTTAACCAGGCCATGATGAATGGAGGTTATGAGCACCTCTTTGCAGATCATGTCCCAGAAGGTTTAGAGGAATCATCCTTGGCCATACAAGATTTTTTAGAAAGTGTTGTGGACTCTCCTTATCTCCTCGGTGGTTTTAGCCAAGGTTCGATGTTGGCCAACTACCTCACGTTTGAAAAAGATTGCTCTCCAGAAGCACTACTTCTCCTCTCCTCTACTCTTGTCGCAAAGAGCAGATGGGAAAGTCGTCTAAGTACATCTTCTTGGGGAAAACCAATTTTTCAAAGCCATGGTATCAGCGACCAAGTGCTACCAATTTCAATGGCAAGAGAACTTAGAGATACCTTTAAGGCCTACCATAGAGATTTGTCTTATCATGAATTCCCAGGCGGACACGAAATTCCTCCTGTCGTTCTTCAAGAACTCATTAATTTTATAAAAAATAAAGTAGGATAAATATGAAGCTTAAGGCATCCGGATCTCTCTTAAAAATGAAATCTGAAATCCCTTCTAAGGGACCAGTCCAATACGCCCTTCCGATTGGTGATGAACTCATCCCAATGAACGCTTTTCTTGGAAAGAGAATCAAACTTTCATGGAAAGAAAAAATTTATGACATTTACGACGGAAAAGAGATTAAAAAGAGCTACGCCCAAGGTTATAGCTATAAAAACTTTATCACCCTTCCTCAATGCGACACCTGCATAGTCAAACCTGAGTTGTGCCACTTCCACAAAGGTACTTGTCGAGACCCAGAGTGGGGCGAGAAGAATTGTAATATTCCTCACTATATTTATCTCTCTATCACTAGCGGTTTAAAGGTTGGCATCACTAGAGAAACTCAGGTACCAACAAGATGGGTGGATCAAGGAGCCGTTAAGGCCTTGCCGATTTTAAAAGTCGCCGATAGAAAAACTTCCGGCATGGTAGAAGTAGAGATAGCAAAAGAGATGGCCGATAAAACAAATTGGCGTAATATGCTTAAGGGTGTCTACACTGATGTTGACCTCGAAGCCATTCGAGACAATATTTATGAAACCTATGGTGATCTCCTTGATGATGCAGATGCCGAGGAAGTCGAAGAAGAAGTGTTAGAGATAGAATACCCCGTCCTTCAGTTACCAGAAAAGGTTACTAGCCTATCTTTTGATAAAACCAAAGATGTTGAAGGAACTCTCAAAGGGATAAAGGGTCAGTACCTTATTTTCGACAACGGTGTCATTAACATAAGAAAACACAATGGTTATGCTATTGATTTATGTGTAGAGGAATAACATGAAACATCAGATTGAAGTATCACCAATTGTCGCAGACGCTTTTAAGGTTGCCATCAAAGCGCAGGCCAATTCCCACAGTCCCTATTCTCACTTTGCCGTGGGTGCGGCCCTCAAGTTTAAAAACGATGAATTCATTTACCCCGGCTGTAATGTTGAGAATGCCAGTTATGGCGGAACAATCTGTGCAGAGAGAACAGCGGTATTTTCGAGAGTCGCCAATAAAGGCAAGGGACACCTTGAATTTGCAGTCGTCCTTGCCCACACAACCAATCCAACCTATCCCTGCGCTATGTGCTTGCAAGTTTTTAGTGAATTTTGTGAAGTGGATTTTCCAATATACATGGGCAATGAAAATGGTCTTTTGAAGAAAATGACCTTTAAAGACTTTTTACCTCACTCCTTTGACACACTTTCAGAAGGACAGAGATCTTGAGAGACAGTGAAAAAAAGCAATGGGTAAATCTTCTCACCCAAGGAAACACCAGACCACTGGTTCCTAAATCAAATAAATATCAAAAGGATTTTTTCCAACACAAATTTTTGGCATCATGGCTTAAGCTCATCCAGCTAAAAGGATTAAACTTAAAAATAGAGTCTAAAGAATCTCTACTTCTTTATGCTCCAGAACTTGATCAATACTCTGATCATTTTCTTATTTTACCTTTCACTCATCAAGATAGAGGTCTGTTAGGCTTTGTCGTCTTAGGCCAAAGTTTTATTTCTGAGGCCCTCCATAAACTCCTTGGGGGGGCAGATAATGTCGAGACCCTCTTAGATGAAAAAGCACTAACAAAGCTAGAGAAGAAGGCACTTGAGAGTTTAAATGGTCCCCTACAACTTTCCTTACGAGAAGGTATCAAAGGTCTCGTTGGCATGGGGGAAATCCATATTCAGAAAGATTGGGAGCGCCTAGACTTAGAAAAGGAGCTCAGTTTAAAAAAGGCTTATTTCTGCGAAGAGTTTACGTTTCAGGGGTTAAAAGTTTCTAAGTTTAGAATTTATTTCCGCGTGGATGCTTTTTCCAATTAAGATCTTTTCTCAGTCCTGATCTTATTGAGATGGGCAGTAATTGTTTTTCTCGCGTATGGGATAAGGCGCTCTTCAAGTCCCTCATAAATAACATTGAGAAGCTTTTCTTCATCTGCTCCCTCTCTAAGAAGTTCAATGATTTGCTCTTCACGATGCACTCGGTGCTTTAAAGTCATTTTTAATTTATGAACACCACCAAGCGCGATGCCATGACTGGGGATGATGAACTTAGGATTTAAATTTATGACCTTGTTCAGACTCTCAAAGTACTTAATCATATCACCTTCGACACCACCAATAACTACGGTTCCAATAGTTTGAATAAGGTCCCCCACAAAGAACCAAGACATATCATCTGGGGCGAGAGCAAGCTGACCTTCATCATGACCAGGAACCTCATAAACCATAAGGCGCCTTCCAAGACTACTGCCTATACTGTCACCTTCTTTTAAGAAATGAATGTCCATTCCTTTTAAATAATCAAGGCCCCACTTATTTACGATAAATTGATGAGTCACCTCGCTCATGTAAACCGGTAAAGGATAGCGTTTATGCATTAATGGTAAATGCTCATGGTGATCTGAGTGATGATGCGAAATTAAGAAAGCATCGAAGCCTACCTTATCAACGCTGCGACACAGTTTTTCTAACTCCTCTTCATCCTTTGGGCTAGGATCGACAAGTAGCTTTAGAGGTTCATCTCCAATAATAAAACAATTTGTCCTATTTGCTGGTGGAAAAGTATTTGAAAGAGGAAGGAATTGCTTAACTCCATATAGGGATTCAATCATTGGTACTTCACGACCTACAATATGAGGAAGAGTTAAGTCCTGTTCCCCTTGAGGTAAGTCCTTTTGGCATAGCCTTTGGATCATAAAGACAATTGGTGGAACGGCCATCAACGTATTTTTCTCATAAAGAGAGAGAAGCTCTTCACAACCAAACCAACCACTCTCCACGGCCTCACCAGCATCTACCTTGAAATCAATTTCTTTTTCAAGCTCAACAATAAAGAAGTGGGCCTTAAAACGGTAAGGATTAAACTCAGGGGTTATCGCCGTGCCAAATAGGAAAATGTCTTTAATAAGGGATAAGTTTTCAATGAGAGAAAAACCTATCTCCTCTTCCATTTCTCTTGAGAGAGCTTGCCAATGAGTTCCACTAAGAGCAAATGGTGCTACATCTCCAGACTTGGCGCTTAGTTGGGTATCCTCAGGGTCTACTTTACCACCTGGAAAGGCAGTGTAACCAGGAAAGACAGAGAGATAATTTTGTCTCTTAATAGTAAATATTTTTCCTGTTTCACGAGAGCGAAAGATGGCAGAGACTGACTCTCTTAACTTACTTGCCACCAACTGCTCCCTTGGTCGTCAAATAGAGTTCCCCCTTCTTGAGGTCAATGCCCATGGCCTTATGCTCTTTTAGAAAAGGGAAACCAAGATTCGCGGCCACTTCACGATCAAAGAGAACGAGCCCTGCACTAAGTTTATTTAACTTAGAAATCATCTTGGGGGCCATGCACGCTTTAAAATTATCCATTGGAATATTATTTTGGACATCTCCTAATAGTTGGCTTCCTGTATCAAGGCGGAGCTTAGTCACTTTCTTTTCGGAGCAATAAAACTCAAGAGCATCAAACTCTTTGAGACCATTGCCCACAAGAAAGTAGGTCTTCTCCCATGGGGTATTTAAAGAGAGAGAAGACAATTTCAATGTATCCCTATTCCACTGCCAAAGCCCATTGTT
The DNA here is from genome assembly GCA_017858255.1 of Bacteriovoracaceae bacterium. Lineage (GTDB taxonomy): Bacteria > Bdellovibrionota > Bacteriovoracia > Bacteriovoracales > Bacteriovoracaceae. The sequence continues at coordinate 10,883 of JAFMBV010000035.1, read as the reverse complement.
AAAGCGGTGAAAAAAGTCCATGCCTAGGACGCCTTCGATACCTGGCATTCCCAAATCTGCAATTGCAAAAGTCATTCCGGCCAAGGCATTACCACCAAGAGTTATTTTTTTCTTAAATTGCACAACGGGAGCAGAGATTGGTCTCCCCTTTACCGTTTGCAATCTAAGCTCTTTAATCAGAGACAGGTCACTCTCTTTTATATCTTTAAAGAAGGCCCATGGTGCGACACTATCTTGAGCACCGGTATCAATAACAAAGTTAAATCCATTTATAACAACTTGAGGTAGTTCATTTTTAATAGTGTAAGGAAACTCTAAATCTATAACAGATGATTCATATTCGATTGGTACTTGAAAGGCCCTTGCCCTTGCTAGCCCCTTAAACGTTAATTCTAATTTACCTTTTCTTCTGCCCTCTTTCACCAATTCATAGGCGAGGTACTTTCTTCTTGCAATCACTTTTGCCTCAAATACATCGCGACTAATTTGGCCTTTATTAAAGGCCTCACTGTAGCCTTTTTCACTTTTAAGTTTCAGAAGATTTTTAGGGGTTGTGATATTGGCATACTTTTTATTGAGCTCAATTTGAGCACCTCGCAAAACTCGCTCCCGCAGTCCCCAAGGTAGAGAGTCTTTTAAACGCACTAAATTAGACAAGGCGATGTCCTGATCTCTCTCTCCAAGGGAGAAGAGTGCTGGATAATCAAAGAAGACTTGATAAATTTCTTTTTCATCAAGCCAATTGATAAGGCGTTGCCATTCCCGTTGGAGATTAATAAAAGGTCCAATTTGGGCGGCCATTTTCTTTGCCTTGGAGATATCTCCTTTCTTTTCAATTTTTTCAACTTCAAGAACAGCTTGTTCTAATAGATACTGTAAACGACGCTCTTTTTCTTTTCGCTTCAAGGGTGAAAGAGACAGAAGATTGGGCCTTTTTCTTTGATAGAAGTGGATTACCTCGTGAAGGCAATCCCCTCTCTTGGCCTCCCTTTTAAATAGGATTGCCCGTTCCCGATGTAAAATAAGGGCAAGTTTGGTGGAATTAAAAAAGTCTTCTAAAATTTCTTTCTTAATTCCAGAGAGGTCACTTTTGGCCGTCACCTCGTGAACCTGATACTTCATTTGTTTGAGAAAAAGTTTACAAGAATTAAGATTGAGATCATTAAGGAACTTAATATCTGCCTTATCTAGGGTTAATCCCGTACAAAGCGTTAACTTTTCAGCTTCATACTTTACTGAACAAGTACGGGCCTCTTCGATTAAGCCGACCATGAGGCGGCCTTGTTCTAAAAGACCAGGAACAAAGGCATAGGTTTGAAAGGAGAGAGAAAACAAACATAATAAAGTTAGAAAGATTTTCACCCCAACAAACCTTCGGCCTTTTGATAACGAAATTCTCGATAACCTTTTATATTTTCAAGTCGCTTCAATGCGCTCCTTTGCTCACTCTCCTGAAGCTTTGGAACAACCTCCATAAGTTCAGTACGGATAAGGCCCGCAATCTTTCTTTCCTTTCCATGCCAAGACCTTAGAAGAAGTCTTAAGAGGCGCATGTGTCGCATAATTTTAAGCATCCAGTCCTTTGGACTAACATCAAATTCTATTTTCTTTCCAAGAACTTCGAACGCCGGTCTATTGATACGATTGAGGCGAAAACTCTTTCCAAGACTACCAAAGCGATTAGCATCATCGGCCCTTTTCTGGGGACTAATCATAATATGAGAAACAAAAACCTCATCTTTCACAAAGTAAGTCTTTGCCAGCGTTCTTAAGGCCATGGCCCGAAGAGAATTACTCTCTTTAAAGTACTCTCCAAGCTCTGCCGCTTTCGAAATAAACTCTGGCGCTCTGGCACCTCTATCGTAGATATAAAGATCGTGTAGATATTGCGCTAAATAAACCCTTTTCACTTCTGGAAAATACTTAATGAGTTTTTCTAACTGATTTTTAAATATATTCAAAATGACTTTTTTATTTTGCCAAGGAAGCATGCTCTCTTCCAGAGACCTATAAAGAAGTTCTTCACGCGTTCTTTTTCTTCTTTTTCTAAACTTTGCCAATAGATCCTTATCTCCTTCCAAAAAGATTTCTCGTCCCCATTGAAAGGCCTGCCAATTATTGTCAAATTCGGCCTTAGGCACAGTTTTTTGAAAGGCCTGATAGAGGTCTTCAACTGAAAATGGTAACTTCCCTGCCTGATAGGAAACGCCAAGAATCATCGCTGAAGCGTATACACTTTTTCCTAGACCTATATGAGAGAGTTCCTTGAGAGAGAAATAGCGAACTTGTTCCCCTAAGAGATTAGAAAGCTTTCGTCTTAGCTCAGATTCATTTAGTGGCTCTTTCTCAACGCCGTCGTCAAGCATGAGGCTCAAAGGTATCTGAAATTTATTATCTAATAAGCAAAGACCTTTTTCTCCAATAAAGTGCACATGTTGGCTTCCATCTAAGAGGTCTGGCGAGACCAAGAGATCAGCAGTTCCGAGAGGAGTTACGGCCCCATAGGATTTACCCTTCTTAAAAATCGCCAAATGACCGGTAACATTACCATTTCTTTGAGCAAGACCTTTTTGATCCACAAACTTAAAGTCTAAATCTTCGCGGCCACCCATACCTTTGGCAGCTTCCGCAAGTACACGACTAATAGTTGTAACACCAGAGCCACCAACGCCTGTGACAACAATTCTTAAGTCTTCTCCGGAAGCTATTTTTTCAAATGTTTTTTCTACAATCGGCTCTGGATAGGTTTTATCTTCGTCACCAATCCCAACGGCCTTCTGATGAAGAGTAGGATGATAATTCTTAACAATGACTTCTTCAAAGCTTGGGCACGCTTTAATTTTTGTACAATAACTATCCGCGACACAAATCTGCTGATCAATAATCACCTTGGTGCCATAAGCGTCCATAACTTGCCCTAGGCCTGGACAACCAGTGGCATCCACACAGGCCCTGCAGTCTTCACAGGCATCTGTATTGATTTGAAAGAAGACTTGTTCCGAAAGAGTTTTATTTTGAGAGAAAATTTTTCGCTCTTCTCTCTTTTTTCTACCATGAAAAGTCAGAGCACATTCTTTATTAGATACAATAACTTTTACACCATTTTTCTTAACAACATCTTTTAAGAGACTCTTGTAAAAATAACGATCACTAGGGTTAACTTCTGTAGCGTAATCTACACCTAAAGCATAAACCGAGTTCAGCATATCCTGGCGTGGTCGCGTCTTGCCCTCGACGTTTTGACCAGAGGCCGGAGTCATCTGGTGGCCTGTCATGGCAGTATTATCATTATCAAGAAGGATATAAGTTATATTGTGACTAGCTTGAACGGAGTTTGAGATATCCGTTATACCTGAATGGAAGAATGTTGAATCACCCATTAAAACAACTGAAGGATTATCCGTAAAAATATCAAGCCCTGCCCCTAGTGCACCACCTTGACCCATGGCCGAGAGGTTATGCATTTCTTTAAAAGGCGGTAAAAAAGACAGTGAGTAACAGCCAACATCTCCGTGACTGATAAGATCCACGCCCTCGTCTTTAAGCGTTTGGCGAAGATCTTTTAATAAACTTAAAGTCTCCCTATGTGGGCAGCCAGGACAAAAAGTTGGTAAGCGCCGAGGTAAGGGCTCGCCCCACTTTTTAAACTCCCAGTTAAGGCCGGAACAGGCGACTTCTCCTGTTACTTCTAATGCCTCTTTTACCTTGTCGCGAATAAGCTCGTAAGTAAGACCACCATGAGCGGGAAAACCTTCGACATCCCCCAGCTCTTTACCAAAAATAGTGAGTGACAACGAATGCTTTTGACAAAACTCTCTGAGCTCAGTTTCTAAGAAGCCTCGCTTTTCTTCGACCACAATGACGGTCTTTTTATTTTTTAACCAAGGTAGTAAAAGGTCCTCTACGAGTGGATAGCTTGAGGCAAGCTTGTATAGACTATAGCGCTCTAGATAATCCCCTTCTTCTAATACCTGCTTTAAGGTTTCAAAGATCACCCCACTAGAAATAAAACCAATAGAGCTGTCCATTCCAAATGTCTTATCAAGCTTAAGTCGCCCCAAAATTGTTTTAACTTTAGGAAAGCGCTCTTTGATCATGGAGACATCTGCAAGCAGTGAGTTCGGTGGAACCATAACATTTTTTGAGAGATCAAATTTTGAAGGATCAAGAGTCGTCACTTCCTTTTGAACTGCGACCTCTTCACCTATCTCAACCCTTCCTCCGCCTTCAGCTAAGAAAGTGGTGAGAAGAAGGCCTTGATATATACTCGTGCGTTTTGAAATATAAAGAGCATGGGCAATCCAATCCTTTAACTCCTGAGGAGAACTGGGCTCTAAGAAAGGAATGTGTAAGTGTTTATAAAGAAAACGGCTATCGGCCGGAGTCGATGTTGAAATTGACCAAGGGTCGTCACCAACGGCAACAACAACGCCTGGATAAATGGTATCTCCATTTTCAGGGTCTATTGAAGTATCACCTGGGTTAGCAAAGTTACCAACACTCAGAGCGTCTGAGGCCACATGAAGGCCCATCGATTTCATCGCCACAATGCAATCACGCCCGGCCTGTTTGGCCCCTGATGCCATGGCCGCAGCATTGGCCTCCGAATTTGCTATAACGACTTTGATACCTTTTTCGGCAAGTTCATTTTTTCGCCCATGAAGAATATTAAAATAATCGGCGAGAGGAGAGCCGGGGTAACCGGTATAAAGAGAAAATCCCGCTTCGAGGCCACCTTGAACAATGAGCTCATTTCCATTTAGTATTTGTATTTTTTTAGACACGGACTTACCTTCTTCTAAACCACTGAAATTCTTCATCTAAACTTTAAAAAACATTATCAAAATCCCGCTTTTGTGGCCAAGGAAACAGCTCAATCCTGTTTAGCTTACAGACTGACTGCGTTAAAATCTTCCTAAAGAAATCCTGACAAAAGTATTACCCAAAATTCTTGTCGACGGGGGGTAACTTCGTTAACGTATTTACGACCCATAAGACCATTAGGAGTGTAAATGCAGACTTTAATGCTGGTTTTCTTTTTATTAACAGGTAATGCTCTTGCCCGTAACAACTCCGACTCCTACTCCTATTATGATGAAAATACTCAACGAGAACTTGAAAGCGGTCAAAGGCGTGACAAGGCTTTGATGGATGTTCTCAAAAGCGCCTCAGGAAGAAGCTTTCACGGCCTTGGTTATAAAAAACGCGCCAAAAAAGAGCTTTTTGGAAATATCTATTTAGAAAGAGACAGTGAGGGAAGATTCGTTCGCGATGTTTACTGCGGCTTTATCATTCGCAAAAATGTTGGACCCAATCGAATTCCAAACAATAACGAGATGAACACAGAGCATACCTGGCCCCAATCTAAAGGCGCAAAAAGAGAACCTGCTCGTGGAGATCTCCACCACCTTTACCCGACCAACAGCCGTGCTAACTCTGCCAGAGGAAATCATCCCTTTGGCGAGGTAAACGGAAAAGACGCTACAGAGTTGTGTCCCCTTTCTCAAAGAGGCTCCATTATCAATCCTAAAACAGGAAATACCTCGGGAACTTATGGTTTTGAGCCACCTAAAGAACACAGAGGAAATACCGCTCGCGCCATGTTCTATGTTTCGGCCCGCTATGGTTATCGTATAAGTAGCATAGAAGAGTTTTACCTTCGTAAGTGGCACAAAGATGACCCTGTTGATAGCGAAGAACTTAGACGTAACGAAGGAATCCAAGAAATACAGGGTAATAGAAACCCCTTTATCGACTTCCCACAAGTCGTTTCACGTATAAACGATTTCTAAAATACCTAAAAAAAAGACTAAAGTTTTCTCTCCGAATAACCGACTACTTTAGTGTGGCATCTGTCGTCCACAATCTAGAGGAGAGGAAATATAGTGGAACCAGCGGTAAAGGAAATTTGGCGACCAATTGAAAACTTTAGAAAGCGCCAGCTCTTTCACCATCTAGATTATGCCGTTCGTGAGCAAGTAAAGGTTCATCTTACGGCGCATCTACAGCGTCACATGGAATCTTTGGTTAAAAATGGCCTTACTTATGAGGAGCTTGAGAAAATCCAAGCCGAGCTTGAGCTTTGTCCTAGCGTTTTAGAGAAATATCCCCAAAAGCGCCAGCCCCTTGCACAAGGGCTGATTAACTTTCTTAGAAGTTTGAAATCTTCTTTTCTTTAAACCTTCTTAAATATTTATCTATCTTCGTTAAAAATAAGCTCATCAACTGGTAGGCCCAGATCCGTTGCCGTTTTAACGATCTCTTCTTTAACTTCAGGCTCAACTCTTAAGCTTCTTGTCAGGACAAAGATATAGTCTTTTTTAGGTCCACTCACTAGTGCCCATGAATATTCACCTTCAGCATTTTTATCACCTACAGCATAAATCCAATAATTAGCACCACCAAATGTAAACACCCTTTGAAAGAAGCGAGCAACGAATCCTCCGAAGGCAACTTTTAAACGAGTTCCATGACTTTTCTTAGCAACTTTGGCCTTACCAGATATGTCTTCAACATCTAAACTTCCGTCTTCACCACGTCTGTAACAAGTATTCACAAGAGTAATAGTTTTTGAATTCTTTAATTTATATTCCGCTGTGGAATCAAAGCAGCCACTGTACTTTACGCCATCTCTTTCAGGTGTATTGTCTTGAAAATTATTAGCAGTACGAGCGAAGTCGTACCATTCACCAAGATAAGAAGAAACTTCAAAAGCTCCAGGGTTCTCCTGAGTTAGCAACACTGCATTCGCAGGCAAGCAGAGGACAGCAAAAACAAAAAAAGCTAATAAAGTTCTCATTAAAGTACTCCTAGAGGGTTAAGTAGGAATTTAAATCTCACGAGGATGTAGAAATAGGCCAATCATATTTTATAGACAGGAAAAATTAACAAAGCTTATTCAAGCCAAAACATTGATATCTTATAGATTATTCGCCTTCTTTGATCATTATTGAGAAGACTGCGATAATTCCACTCTGCTATTCTCTCACTAATTTTTCGGCGGACACAATCCTTTGAATAGCAGATAAGCCCCCTGTTAAGCACATCTTCCGTCAAACTTGCCATAGCCAATTGGTAATAAGAATAGGGATTAAAGAGATATTTTAGAACCCTGCTTTGAACCGCTTCATCCATAATGAGTTGCTCTTCAAAGTGTTTTTTAAACGCTTTTTCACAGCGATTGCTGCCAATTAATTCCCAAGTATTAAAGGGTATTGGCTGAGATATACATAAGGCGATATGGAACCCAGAACTAAACTTATTTTGATAAAAATGAGCTCCATCAGCAATAAAGCCTTCCCGATAGTAGACGGAGTCTGATTGCTTCTTTTTGACAAGCCTAAGCACCTCTTTCGTCACATCTTCCTGATCTAAGCGTGAGGCATATTTAAGATTTACCTTTTCAACAAATTCCTTAATTGCAGGAATAAAGGCAATATTTAACAAACAGTCTTCACTAAAATCATTCTTTTTAAAACAGCGATCTTGTGCCCTGCCACGCTCAGCATGGCCGATAAACCAACCACCAGCAGCAATTCGCTCATTAACAAGATGACTGAGTTCAAAAACGAGCCGGTATTCAGGGTGGAGGTATTGAACGGCCAAAACCCGATAAACTTGATACTCAAAATTATTTAGAGGAACTTTTGATCTTGGAATATTAAATACTCTCCCCGGAATCGGGCCGCGAAGAAACTCTCCAAATGACTCATAACTCTTTAGGATGGACAGTACTTTGCGGTTTTCCTGGCGATCTCCAGATATAACCCGCATTGGAATGTCTTCCAGCGCAGTCCTCAGCCCAGAAAAAAGACCAAGACCTCGATCAATTGTGATGGCGGAATCTGTTGTTAATTGATTGGTCATAGGAACCGCCGATACGACGCGCACCATTAACCACATGAGACAAATTCCAATCCAGATCTTCATATTAACAACTTAACGCACCGCCTCAACAAATTCACTATTTAACTCCCTATCATGAAACTTCTACCTGCCTGTCTGAATCATGGACGATATGAAAACTTGACGGGAAACACCTTGAAATGCTTGAAATGATTAGGAAGAATAGCGAGCAAAGAAAATATTCTGAAATTATCACCTAAAGGCCCAAGGATTTGAGATGACTGAAGCTAGCCAAAGATCAACAATTTCACCTGATAACCCTCTCGGCATTAAGGCCATAGACCACCTGGAGTTTACTTGTGAAAAGTTAACGACTCCAACAAGAGAACTTTTCCATCGCATTGGTTTTGTCTTGACGGAAAAGGGTCCAGACAATCAAGAACTCTTTTCTCAAGGACAAGTTCGCTTCCTTTTAAAGGCCGCACCAACAGGTCACTCTCGTACCTACTTTGAAAATCATGGCGAAGGTGTATCAACTCTCTCTTTTCAAGTTGAAGATTGTGAACACGCCATTAATGAAGCAAAGTCTCGCGGAGCTGAAGTTGTTCAAGAATTAAAAATTACAGAAGGGCCATCTGGCGTTTATAAAAATGCGATCATTAAAGGCTTTGGTGATGTCCATAATGAATTTATAGAGCGCCCTAACGACGGCTTTCGTCCAGGCTTTGAAAAAACAGAAGACCCAGAAGCGAATCCATTAAAGCAAAGAGTCGCTCGTATTGATCATCTTACTAATAATGTTCCAAAAGGTGAGATGAAGAAGTGGGTGGAATACTATAAAAAAATATTTGGCATGAAAGTAACTCGTTACTTTGACATAAAGGGCGTAAAGACAGGCCTTCAGTCTGAAGTTGTTCAACTTCCTAACAACTCAGTGATTATCCCTATTAATGAGCCTGAAGCAGAAAACGGTAAATCACAAATCCAGGAATTTCTTGATCTTCATAACGGCGCTGGTGTCCAACATATTGCCCTCATGTCTGGCGACATTATTGAAACCGTCGGTGAACTTAGAGACAGAGGTATGAAGTTTTTGGATATTCCAAAAACTTACTATGAGGATATTCCGAACCGCCCATTTAAGGTTGAAGAAGATATATCCGTTTTAGAAGAAAAACAGCTTCTGGTAGATGGAGACGAAGAGGGTTATCTCATTCAAAACTTTTCAGAAACTTATGTGGGCCCTCTTTTCTTTGAGTACATTCAAAGAAAGAAGCACTGGGGCTTTGGAGAAGGAAACTTCCAAGCACTCTTTGATGCCATTGAACGAGATCAAATGAAAAGAGGTTACCTTGAATAGCCACTTCGATTTTGAAAATATCCTAGTTGATACAAAAGACCTCTCTCAAAGTGGTGTTGTTACAATTACCCTTAATAGACCAAAAGTCCTCAATGCTCTTGATACTCATACCCTAAGGGAGATCGTAGCGGCGTTATCCGGCATTAAAGAGCTGTCCCCTATTGTTGTCTTAACTGGCAACGATAAGGCCTTTGCAGCAGGTGCCGATATTAAGCAAATGCTTGCGGCTAAACCTAGTGATCAGATTAATGATGATCGTGAAAAGCTTTGGACAGAGTTTTGCTCTTTTCCTTTTCCTATCATTGCGGCCGTCAATGGTTTCTGTCTTGGTGGTGGTCACGAATTGGCCATGGCATGTGACCTCATAATTGCAGGAGACAATGCAAAATTTGGCCAACCCGAAATAAATATTGGAACAACTCCTGGAGCAGGTGGTACCCAACGGTTTACGCGAACTGTTGGCAAGGCAAAGGCCAGCTACTACGCCTTAACAGGAGAAATGTTTGATGCCTTTGCAGCAGAAAAGATGGGCCTAGTGGCCAAGGTTGTTCCATACCGAACAACAGTTGTTGAGGCAAAGGAATGTGCTAAGAAAATGGCACAAAAATCTCCCATGGCCTTGCGTCTAATCAAAGAAGGTATTAATGCCGCTTTTAATACCACTCTAAATGAAGGTCTCAAACTGGAAAGACGCAACTTCTATCTGACGTTTTCCATGGATGATCAAAAAGAAGGCATGCAGGCCTTTCTTGAAAAACGTCCACCTCAATACACTGGTCAATAAAAGGAAATATTATGAGCTACGAATTTTTAGTTGTTGAAAAAAATGACCAAACTTTAGAAATAAAGATCAATCGTCCTGAGGTTTACAATGCCCTTAACATAAACGCCAAGATGGAAATTATACGCGCGATTAGAGAGGGCAATAAAGACGACGAAGTTCGCTCTATTATTTTGACAGCAGAAGGCAAGGCCTTTTGTTCTGGTCAAGATTTAAACGATCGCAGTGTGCATGGAGAGAAGGTAGACCTAGGTCATACACTCGAAACCGAATGGAACCCTCTTATAAATGCCATTAAGAACTCAAAAAAACTTATCATCGGCGCCATCAATGGTGTCGCTGCTGGTGCCGGCTTAAGTGTGGCCATGGCATGTGATTTTATTGTTGCTAATAAAGGGATAAAATTTGTCTCTGGCTTTAGTCAGCTAGGACTCGCCCCTGATGCCGGTTCAAGTTTTACCTTTATCAAGGGCCTTGGCTACCAAAGGACTCTTGAGTTTTTTCTATTCAACCAACCCCTCTTTTCAGAAGATCTTGAAAAGGCTGGTATGCTAAATAAAGTAAGTGATAACTCATTGGAAACAGCAAGGGAGATGGCCTTAAAAATTAATCGCATGGCGCCTCTATCTTTAGAGCTCATAAAGAAAAATCTCCAAAATGCCCAAGAGATGACTTTTAACGAAGTTATGGCCATGGAAACGGCGACACAGCGCTTCCTAGGGGCTTCAAATGACTATCAAGAGGGTTTAAAGGCCTTTTTTGACAAAAGAAAGCCTGAATTTACTGGCACTTAGACAAATATTGAAAGAAGGATAGGGTGTCAGGCCTTTGATTTCTCGAAGTGTGCCATTTATGGGTAAAATAGAAAGGTAAACAAGTATAACAAAGAGCAAAGAC
>JAFMBV010000034.1 GCA_017858255.1 Bacteriovoracaceae bacterium | reverse complement strand
TTCTAATGAAACAAATAAGTATTGATTCCACTGTCGATAAGCTAACAGTGAGAGTAAGTAGCGCAGGTCAAGATTCCGTTAAGTCCCCTTATTTCCCTAAGGCCAAAGATAATTTCACAATTGTTGAATATCCTTTTGGTAATTTTACGGCCAACTTGGCACGACCTAGTGGGCCCCAGCGTTTTATAAAGCTGAAATTAACTCTTTTAGTTGAGACACCTTTAACCAACAATCTTGCTGAGATCATCAACAAGACCCCAACATTACGAGATCAGATTATCGGTATTCTCAATACAAAAGAGCCAAAAGATATTCTTAAATTAGAGGGAAGAGAAGTACTCAAAAATATTCTCGAAGAACATATCAATAGTAAATTAAAGGACGATAAAGTTAGAGACGTTCTTTTTACTCAGTTCACAGTCAATTAGGAAAAGGCCAATTTCATACAAAAAATTGAGCCTCCAGCCTTTTTAAACTCACTCGTATCAAGCTCATGAACAGTAAAATTATGATTTTCAAGTTTCTCTTTTAGAGTAAGAGTTCCCTGTGGAATAAGTACGTTATGCCCATCAACGCTCCAGCTGTTGCAGGCGAGAGTTTCTTTGGCCTCTTCGTAAGGAACTTCGATGGTGACAGGAAAGAAGCTGTCTATGATCTCCTGAGACTCTTCGCTAAATGCCTTTGGTGTCCATACGACAGTTTTACTGTCGAGAATGCACATACAGGTATCAAGGTGATAAAAATTTTCATCAATAAGTTTTAAAGGAACTACTGCAAGACCCAGAGTATCACCTAAGTGCTCAACTGCTTTTAGGTCTGTACGAAATCCATGGCCACACCAAAGAAGATCCATTCCAAAGTGCCAAAGAGCATCTCCTGTCCCTTCAAACTGCTCAACTTCGTCTGGCAAATGCTTGGCCTCAATGCCGTGATTTTCAAAGAAGTCTTCAAAGAAGGGGACTTCGCCCTTTCTCTCTTCATGGGTCATCTTGCTTAAAATAATATGTCTTGAATCGACTGACAGTGATTGATTCGCTGCAAAAACCATGTCAGGAAAACCTTCTTGACCTGGAATGACGAAAACCTTCAGACCCAACTCTTCTATTTTGGCCTTTAGTTTTTCCCACTGAAAAAGCGCCCGCTTTTCGTCAATTATAGGTAATTGCCCTTCCCCATCAACCATATGCGGATTAATCTTGTAGGTAACATTGTAGTAATCCGGCTTTACCATTAGAACCTTTCTTGGTCCGTCATATGGAGAAAAAGGATAATTTTTTAACTCTTCGAGAGTTTTTATAACAGGCATGAAACCTCAGAGATTGGGTAAAAAAATCTATAATGCCACTAATTGAATTATAACACTAGGAGGGATTTTGCCCTACATAGAGCAAGAAATCGGTAAAACATTTTATATTTCTAAAGGCCGAGGAACTAAAGATAACCTGCCGATTATTGGCCTTCATGGCGGACCTGGCGGAACCCATCTTTCTCAATATTCCTTAACTTGGTTAGGCGATGAAAGAAGGGTCGTTCTTTACGACCAAATCGGTTCGGGACTTTCAAGCTCCATCGAAAAGAAAGACATGAAGATAGAGACCTTTGTTAATAATTTAGAGGCCCTTGTCTCTCACCTGCGGATTGAACGCTTTCATCTTCTTGGATCGAGTTGGGGAACAACTTTAGCACTCGAATACTATTTGCGAAAAAAGGGTCGGGGAGTGGCATCCTTAACTTTCCAATCACCAATGTTTTCCACAAAGATATGGGAGCAAGACGCAAACCGCTTAATTAAGAAAATGCCTAATGAAACACAGAAGGTAATTAATTACTGTCAGGAAATAGGTGCCACGGATTCATTGGTCTACAAAAAGGCCGTAAAGAATTATTATGCCAAACACGTCTACCGCCTTAAGAGTCGGCCTGAATGGGCACCGCCGCGTATAATTAACCATCATGGAGAGAGAGTATATGGCCATATGTGGGGACCAAGTGAATTTTGTTCTACTGGCACCTTAAAAAAATATGACCGTCTCAAAGATCTCACCAAGGTAAAAATTCCGACACTTTTTATTGTCGGCCAATATGATGAAGCAACTCCAGAGAGTGCCCACAGGTTCTCCAAAAAAATAAAAAATTCACAGGTTGCCGTTATCAAGGGTGCCAGTCACTCTGTATTTACAGAGAAGCCTGAAGCTAGTCATAAGAAACTAAGAAAGTTTTTGAAGGATGTTGAGCATGGCCTTTAAACTAAACTTGATTACAAAAGCTCAAGGGTAGGGGACAGGGCACATTATAGATGTTATAAAGAATAAACAAAAAAAAGTAGAGATTTAAATGGCAGAACTTTTTTACATTAATGATGAAGGCGACAATGTCCACACTGCTCAATTTTTAAAGAACAGAGGATCTTGCTGTCGCACCAATTGTCTTCACTGCCCTTACGGCACAACCTTAAATAGTTTTGGACTCGAGTTCAAGCAGGTTGATCAAGTGAACATGAGTAAAGCTAACGCGATCATCACAGAGGCCCTCGGCGATCAAGATACCTTAGGTCAAAATCTTTTGAATGAGGCCTTCGGAAATAAAAGTAAGAACAAAGTAACCAAGTTCAATTTTAAAGATTATTACTTTTTTTCTCTTAAGGGAGTTACTGCGGGCCTTGTAAAAAAGGGCAGGTTGCAACTAAAAGATATTTTTCTAAAAAATCACTTCGGTGAGCAAGAACTAGATTTGCCCACCGTAGAAACCTTTTTCACTAAAGAATAGATTCGATTTTTTTAGTAAGGTCATTTGAAAGAGGAGTAACTGAGCTTTTGAAGCGGCCAACAACCTTTCCCTCTTTGTTAACAAGAAACTTTTCAAAGTTCCAACCAATATCACCACCACCATTTAGAAGGAGCTTAATAAGTTCGGGCTTCTTATTTCCGATAACTGGTGTTTTTGTTGTTAGAGGAAAGGTGACTCCGTACTTAAGGCGACAAAATTTGGCGACCTCTTTATTACCTTCTGGTGTTTGACCACCAAAATCATTTGAAGGAACTCCTACTATCATAAAGTTCTTGGCCTTATATTTTTGGTAGAGCTTTTCTAAATCATCAAGCTGACCAGTATAGCCACACCTTGTCGCGACATTAACAAAGAGCACTGTTTTGCCCTTAAGATCAGCGAGTTTAAGCTTTTCCCCGTCTGTTTTTACAACTTCAAGACTATAAAGATCTCCAGCAAATACATGTGCCATACTCATAAAGAGAGCTAAAATAACATTTCTAATTTTCATGATTCCTCCATTGAACATAAACTATAGGCCTAGACTATAAGAGTGTCGCTAGAAAGGTGGTAGACAAGGCAATTACTTTTTGGGACGTACTTCGTGGCGAAAGAAGATACCAGTATCACCAAATTCAGAGGACAAGAAAGGGGAGGTCGTAATAACATCAGCGATTTTCACTGAGTCCTTTAAGAACGCTTCTGCATTCTCGTCTTCATAATCGTAGTAATTGAACTTTGAATGCTTCTGCGCAACAGCATAAATACTATAGAGCAGAGTGCCAGCAGGAATTTTGTGAAAGTCTTCTCTTACATCATGCTTATCTGAGCTGCCCTCTAGCTTAGGGTTTGGCACAAAAAATACCTGACGTGGAGCTCTTGGAGAGGAGACCTTTTCTCCTTGGGCATTAAGATCACCAAAGTGGGTCATGAGCAATTCTTCTGGGTAATCTGTGACCCGCTTAAAGATGCCATGAACCAGTTTAAGTCCAATGTCGCGACCGATAGGCACAATATTTGAGAGTGGGTTTTCAAAGAAATTGTAATTATCTTCTTGGCCATCAAGGCGATAGAGCGCAGAAACATTTGCACTTGGAACCCCATTCCTTAAAACTTTAAGAGCTAGACCTGGTGCAAATTTTCTTTTCTTAGTTGGACGATAAGTAATGCTTAATCTCATCAATGCACATTCTGCACCAGAAAATACTCCCGTATAAGAGCTACTCTCTGTTGGAATAATTTTAACCTTAGCTACTGATCCTCTACGGTGTAAAAACTTCTTCCATTTCTTTGGAGCCACATCAGAATTCAAGGATTTCTTCTTGGTCATTTCTTGAACAGTCATGCCCAAAAGTTGAAGGGCGCCAAATTTATGATATTCGGGTAAAGCAGAATGCTGAGTCTTTTCAACCTCTTCCCATAGAATACTTTGCTTTTCACAACCACTAAGGTTTTGATAATTTGATGATAATGAAAAACCGGCAGAGCTAACACCAGAGTAAACAAATGCTAACAAAACTATAGTAAGAAACTTCATGTTGATCCTCTTTTATTTAATATGACTACTTAGTTTCACCTTCACCATTTTCGGGATGTTCGTAATACATTAAGAAGTCTTCTGGATGTTCTGGATCAACAAGTACTAACTCAACAACATCTTGATTCAACGCCTTTGTTGCATCAAAAATGTCGATAAATAAACCTATACGTGAGGATAATTCGCTATTTGTCTTCTTATTACTTTTAATTGGTTTAAAAAGAAACATACCTTCTGCCGGCTCTATCGTCTCATAGGTACCTTCAAGGAAGGCACTCTTTTTATTTGTAAACATTCTCCCTCTCGACCTTTTAGATTTTTTTGCCATTGCGGGATTAATTTTAAAGGTGCTTATATTTTGATTACCTTCGTTTTTCAGATCTAGGACGACATCGTTAAGGCGACCATAAGCAGATAGGTAAGGTCCAGGAAGAAAGCTCTTTCTCCATGTAGAGTCTAAACCAATCTTTTTATAAACGAAGCTAGCGATTGTGTACTGGATACCATTATATTTTTTATCGTTGTCTTCTGGAAAGAAGATTTCCTTAGGTTGTCCCTTTCCTCCATTAGACGTGATAATTGCACCTTCTAGTGGATGTTCCAGATCTGAACCCTTCTTCAGCTTAAGATGACGAGGCTTATCTGTTGATACTACAACAAGTTTCTCTCCATCTACCTTAATAGGGTAGAAGTGAAACTCACCCTCAATCGCTGTTGGTGTCATTTTGTAGACCTCAATTTTACTCGTGATGTCTTTTAAATAACCAATAATTTTATTAATCGCTGGCGCCTTAGCTGCGGCCACATATTCAGGGAACATATTAAGGAGATTTACATATTCATGGATGAGAGCGTAATAGCTTCCTTTTTCACCTTCTATTTCATGTAGATATAATCGAGAAGCTGCATTATTTGGCCCCTTATGAGCAAACTTATAGTCAGCGACTCCGAGGTATGATCCCGTTAAATCCCTACCAAAGCTGGCCGGCCTTCGCCATTCATTTACAGTCGAACAGGAACCAAGGATTAAAAGAGAAAAGAAGAATAAAAGTGATTTCATAATGAAGCCCTCTGATAAAATTAAAACATCTTTATATTCTCACGTTAAAAAGCTGAATGGTATGCGCCAATTTTTGCCCCATCAAATTACTCAGTTACTGGGATACGGCAAAAATAAAGCATTATTTACACGATTAACCAAAATCTCTCTACATGTTATTCTTTTAGAGGATTTAACCCTCAACTGGAGGCACTTGTGTATAAAGTGGACAACTTACTATTGATACTGGTCTTAGTATTGGCATCATGTACCGGCAATAAGAATATTAAAAGAGAGCTATCTTCTGAAAAAGATCCTCGTACAAAAGAGCAGGCCGATCAAGATTATTGGGAACACCGAGGTAAAGATTGGTCAAAGTTCGGCTATGACGGTTACACCGGTAAGAAGAATAAATTAAAATTTGTAGGTGCTGTCGGTTCAAAGAGTAATCTTAAATACTCGCTTGAGCTCTCTGGCAGGAGACAAGAGCTCCTTGAAGAGAACCTCTTTGATACAGGTGTTAGTCCAAATGAAAATATCGACTGCGATAAAGTCATGAAACGTGTTCACCGTAGTGCTTATGGAGATTGTTACTTTCATAAAAACCCTGAACACCTAAGTGATAAAGATAAGAATCTCACCAATCAATTAAGAATGGGTGCTGTTCATCAAAGATTTGGTCGTAATATTAACCCAGATACAATTGCGGAAACTTCGAAACAGGACCTCATGACACCAAGTCCATTAGAGATCAGTGAAAAGCTTCTCTCTAGGAATGGTAAACAAGTTGATGCTCCTGTTATTAACGTTTTAGCGACTGCTTGGCTTCAGGCCATGAATCATGACTGGTTTACTCACGGCAAGAATTCAAAAAGCAAGTCCTACAATATCGATGCTCATAAGTCTCACGAACACTTTAAAGGTGGCATGAAAATTCCTGCTACCCAAACAGAATCAAACAAAGAAAAGTCTTTAGAAAGTCATGGCTATGATAAAACTTTTAGAAATAGAGTGACTCACTGGTGGGATGCTTCACAGATTTACGGAAGTGACCCTGAAACCATTAAAAAAGTAAGAAGTGAATACAACTCAAAAGGAGTACCTACGGGCCGTCTCCTTCCTGATGGTAAAATCGCAGTAGATGCAAAGAACCGCCGTTTGGTTTATGGAAAAGATGGTCTTCCTATTACTGGATTTCACGACAATTGGTGGGTTGGTCTCGAGTTAATCCACACGCTTTTCCATCTTGAGCACAACAGTATCGTTGACAATATTTTAAAGCCTAGAATAGGAAAAGAAATTTGTGTGCCTGCAAAAGGAAAGAGATTTTCTAAATCAGAATGTAATGATGTCCTTTTCGAAAAGGCACGAATGATTACATCAGCGTTGATGGCCAAAATTCATACGTCTGAATGGACTCCGGCACTTCTTGACAATGAAATGCTTCAAATTGGTATGAGAAGTAACTGGTATGGGATGAAGGAAGTCTCTGGCATCAGCCTACCGGCCCTGAGAGGAAAAGTAGATGGTGGTATCAAACACTTGATCTCAGGACTTGTGGGAAAAAAGACTCTTGATCTCTACTCGGTGCCTTTCACTTTAACAGAAGAGTTTGTGGCCGTTTATAGAATGCATCCTCTTGTACCCGATTTCGTTAACGTAAGAAATGACAAGACTAATAAAGTGACAGGAAAAGTTTCGACTCGTGAAATGATCTTTCGTCAGGCCAAAGACACGTTTACAAAGCACGGTTCCGCCACATGGTTGAACTCTTTTGGTACTTCATTTCCTGGAGCGATGACTCTTCATAACTACCCAACTTGGATGAAGAATTTTGTCGCTGAAAGAAATACTGGTAAAGGCCATGGAGATTCCATAAAAATGGACATGGGCGCTGTAGATATCTTTCGTGATCGTGAAAGAGGAGTGCCAAAGTACAATGATTTCCGTAGAGCGCTTAATTTACCAGCGATTAGATCATTTGAAGAACTTACGCCAAACAAAGATGACGTGAAGGTCTTAAAAGAGATTTATCAAGATGACATTGAGTCCATGGATCTTTTGATAGGAACACTTGCAGAAGCTGATCGCTATCCAGGATTTGCTTTTGGAAATACTCCCTTCTATATTTTTGCCCTAATGGCATCAAGAAGACTTATGGCAGATCCATTCTTTTCTGATTACTATACTGCTGAATACTACACTAAAGGTGGTATCAAGCACGTTCAGAAACAAAATATGGCAGATGTAATTATTAGACATTTTCCTGAATTTAAAGATCGTTTCTACGGTAAAAGAAAAGTTTTTCCTGGTGACAAGATGGTCGTAAAAAACGCCTTTCGTCCATGGCTACCTGTTTATAGTGACGTAAAAAAGGCCATCAAAGATATGGATGGCCTGTAAGTTAAAAAAAGTTTTACAATATGAAAGGGTGCTTTTAAAGCACCCTTTTTTTTTCCTCTATAGTTGAATAGTTTTTTGACGCTCCCTTCTTAGCTTTAATGCAGATTTTAAAAAGAGTAAGAATACTTTAAAGAGATACCTCTCTCTTTAATCGCGGTAGGATATTTAGCATCACTATCATTATTACTAAAGCCTCGTATAATGCTACCTTGGTCACCTTCAGTTGAGGAAAAGGAAATCGATCCACTAAAAGAGTGACCCCTAGATCGGCCGAATGAGAAGTTAAATTTATTTTCAAGTCTGTTATCTGTTAAACCAGCATAAACAAGATTATTGTAAAGTATATTTTCTGAATCAAGGTATCCATTTATATAATAGCGACCAATATATCCAACGGAGAACCATGAGAAACTCTTCTCAAGTGTTACTGAAAGTCTAAAGGTCTTAAAATCTGTTAACTTATTGGCCTCATCACCGGACTTTTCAAAAGAAAACTCATAATGATAGTTGGCTCCAGTGCCACCGACTCCAATACCAACTGTTTGATAGGTAAATTCGTTATCCACTTCAACGGGCCCACTAGAATCACTCGTAAAAGTGGATGAACCATATTCAAAGTAATAACCAACATTAAGACCAAAGTTAAAGACAGAGCCTATGCGGACAATTTTAGTACTACTTTCAAAAGCAAAGTTACTCTCATAAGATAAATTGTCATAAGTACCACTGTAGTTCTCCTTATATTCAGATTCAACCATTCCTAGAGTTAGGCCGAAAAAACGATTAAAACTAAAGCTACCAAGAAAGTTTCCGTATTGAAGCTTAGTCTCATTTTCATCACGGCTTTGGTCACTAGAGAGTGTGTTTGTGCGTGATCCAGATGATGTGTCGAGGAAGATCTCAGAAGTTAGTCCACTACTTCCTTTTCCACCATAGAAAGCGGTTATACGATTTAAGTCCACTTCTGAAGTCGCCGTGGACCCACCCGAAATCCTATTGAGGTCTTGTTTTTTTTCGATTTGTTCTTTCTTACCATTGATAGAGAGAACTCTGGCCCGCCTTTGTGAAACAACAGCAGGGTTCAAGGATTTCGTTTCCTTAAAAAGCGAGGGCCCAGTTACCTGACCAAAACTATCTAAGGAAAGTAATAATAAAGAGAGAAGTATCCAATAATTCATAATTGTTGAAGATTTTATCATATTTCGAGTAAGTTTATTTTTGAGGAAATGTTATCTCTTTAAGAAGAAATAAGTGGGTATGCTCTTCTCAGATTTTCTCTTCTTATTGAGACCTAAATCTTAAATGGTCTTCACTTCCCTTATTCTTTTTAATTTTGATAAGATAGTGGCATGAAAAACTCTTCCTTCTCTCTTCTCTTTACAAGTTGGATTATTGCTACAGTTGCGACTCTTGGTAGCCTATTCTTTAGCCAAGTGATGGAGTTTACTCCCTGCGTACTTTGTTGGTACCAACGAATCGCGATGTATCCTTTGGTTATCATCTTACTTGTTGGTGCACTCAAGGCACCAGAGTCGACCTTTCTCTTTAGTGCGCCCTTGGTTTTGATTGGCTGGATAATCGCTTTTTACCATAACCTTCTTCATTATGAGATCGTACCCGAAAGCGCTTCTCCTTGCTTGGAAGGAGTTTCCTGCTCCACAGTTTATATTGAATGGTTTGGCTTTATAACCATCCCCATACTTTCTCTCTTAGCTTTTACAATGATTGGTATACTACTCATTTACTTTAAAAGGACGACAGTCGATGAAAAATAATAAAACCTACCTCTTTGTTGGTGTTGGTGCCCTTCTTCTTGGATGTTTTCTATTAGGGATAAAGTTTTATAAAGACTCACAAAAAGAAAAAATTTCTTTTATGGCCCAAAATAATGCTAAAACATTTGTGCGAGAGCATTCTCCTCGACTTGGAAATCCAGATGCGAGAGTCTATCTTGTCGAGTTCTTAGATCCAGAGTGTGAAAGCTGTCGTCAGTCCTATCCATTAGTTAAAGACCTTTTATCTAAATACAATGGTAAGGTTCAGCTTATTGTCCGTTATGCGGCCTTTCATGGAAACTCAAAAACTGCTATTGCTGCCGTTGAAGCCGCTAAGAAGCAGGAAAGGTATTGGGAGGCTTTGGGTCTCCTCTTTGAAACTCAGCCTCAATGGGGAAGTCATCATAATCCTCAGATTGATTTAATCTTCGATTTTCTTCCTAGAGTCGGTATAGACGTGGAAAAATTAAAGACCGATATGCTAGATGAGGGTATCGCCAAGATTATCGAGCAGGACATGGCCGACTTAAAGACATTGGGAATTCGTGGAACCCCCACCTTCTTTGTGAATGGTAAGAAGCCTGGAGACTATAGCTTTCAGGCCTTAAGCTCTCTCGTTGCCCAAGAAGTTGAGGCCGCCTATCCTCAGTAGCTAATTCCTAAAAGTAGTTACTGGAGACTTTCAGCTTATAAGGATTGTACAGATCAACTCTTAGGCCGAAAGTTGGCGATAAAATAAGTAGCCGTTAAGAACCATCAAAGCAAATGCTGGAAGAATCAGATGGTATGGATCCTTTATGCGCAGACGAACAATGACTCCCATGAGCATCAAAATAGCTAATCCGCCCGTCGAAAGTAGATAGATAGGCTTTGAGTAGAAGAGGCCAACGAGTGAGCCCAAACCACCTAAAGTTTCTAACAAACCTGTTAACATGCGATAAGGAAGAAGCCCGTAGCGGGTAAATTCTAAGACCATATGATCTGTGCTTAGGCACAGTATTCCATAACCTAAGAAAGTAAGGCCTGAAAGAATGGTGAGAATTACATCAACAGACAAAGTCATACGACAGTCTAACAATTTCTTAGTTCAGCTAATAGCTTTTTTAGCTCTACACCCTTAAAATCTAATTAGTTCTTAATATTTGGAGAGAAAATGACCATAACTTTATCTATAGCGGGTATTCTGAGAGTCTTAATCGTAACTTCTATTTTCTTTGTATGGGTCGTTCGATACGACAATATAATAAATGAATTTAAGGAATACTCTTTTCCAGACTGGCTTCGTGATCTCGTTGGAATAATGAAGATGACTTTTTCTCTCATGTTATTGATAGGGGATCAAGGAATGGTAAAATGGGGAGCACTTGGTATAGCTATTCTTATGGTTGCCGCTCAAATAACTCACTTTAAATGTGGTACAGCTTTTAAAAGAAGACTTCCCTCAGTAGTTTTATTATTGGCCAGCGCTTATATCTTCGTATCGCTAAGATAAGGTTAGATAAGAACCTATAAGTCTCGCTGTTTTACTCGGCGCTTATAGTAATGCCTTACTTAGTATCGACGAACTCAGCCGTATAAGACTTCTTTAGAGTATGAAGTTTAACCTTTCCATAGACCTTATCATGGCGATTTAACCTGTAACTAACATCTATTAGTTTTATATCATTTAGAATCTTTTCAGCATTCTTATCACTCAACTCATACGTACATAGAGGAATACGGTTAGCAAAGATGGAGCCACCCATACCTCTCGTTTGTTGAGGTGCAGATATTCTTTTTACATTAAAATAACAGCTCGCCTGAGCTTCACTTTCGGGTGCCTTAAGCTGGATGGCCAAGTCACCTGACTTTCCCACTAATTCAAAATCAAGATCAATGGCCATTTCTGGTATTTTAATTTGCCCCTGCACTTTTATGTTTTTAGGCAAATCTTGAGCCGATAAGTTTAGTGTAAGTAATAGAAGAGATAATAATTTCATTGTCTACATACCCTTGCTGTATTTGTTCCACAGTGTACCTGACCCCATAAAAGGTGATAGCCCATGTCATGAGCGAATTTCCCCGTAACGCCGACGGCCGCCAATTCTTCTTCTACATAATCATCAAAAGGTTTAAAATAGGTTCTAGGCATAATGATGGTAGAGCTGCCACTATTGTTAGGATGAACAACTCCATTGACCAGGTCGGGGGCATAGGACAGACCATCTCTAAAAAATACAGGCACATCAATAACTGGGGGATCACTACAGCCAGAGGTTTGAGAGAGTTCCGCTAATAGTTCCCTTTTATTATTTTCCATGATCTGGGATATGGGAATACTATCTTCAGGACCCTCCTCTAAGTTGATTCTCTTGAGGATTTTAAACTCATCACTTTTCACAAAACTTTCAACACTTTGACTATCGATGCAGTTTCTAGAGTATATGTCGTTAATTTCAGATTCACTTATTCGTCTATTGGCATATTCTCTTTGTAAGCTAGCATAACTAACTTCCATGCAACGATGATCTTCAGGAGTAGCATCTAAGTTTAAGGCAATAGCACCAGCATGTGCTTTTGATAGAAAGATCATTTCGAGTATTGTCGGTTTTACTGAACTTGATGAGGGCCTAGGGACTGGTCGCAGACTTTCTGCTGGAGCAAACTCACTAGTGACCTGAGCTTCCATAAGCTCAAAAGCTTTCTCAGGACTCGCAAGCATAACGGCAAAGTTACATGGGGCAGGTCTATTAGTTTTCACTATATTTATAATTTCATCGACATGACCTACTCTAAGAAAAGATGTATCCAGATCTAATACTTTATTACCGGCCGCTTCAAGAGCTGTCCGCTGCCTTCTTTGAGCAGAAGTTTCAACTGGAAAAGTTCTACTGGGAAAACCTCCATTTTCGCCATACCCGGGTGTCTTTAAGATTCCTCTATAAATAGTACCGCCTGGCATTGTTTCTAAATTCCCACCACTATTAAGACTATTATTATCCGCATTTAAAGGGTCCACCATATCGGGAGGAACAAGGTAGGGGATATCGCAACTTTTAGCGATTTGACAGGCCAAGCGATCTTTATAGTTTGTTTCAAATTCTCTTTGGTGCTCTAGTTGATAAAGAGCAGGCTTTCCATCGAGAGTCATGAATTCAAAAGAATCCTGCATCCATCTATCAACACTCGGGGTTGTGGCAACATCCACAATATTAATTCTCGGGTTATTAAGTAAGCCGATCAAAGCCTGATCGCCTTTTAGGACATCAATTAAGTCTCTAGGTAGGACAACATTAAACTTTCCACTGGGATTATCTGAAAAATAGTTTGTAATGATGTCAGTGAGAAAAGCTGAGTTGTTACCACTATAGAGTCCAAAGAGTGCACCACTAGGAAAAGAGTGGTCAAGCCCCTTAACGCCATCATCGGTATTTGGACAATCGGGAACTTCTACGCCACTACTTTGATAGCTTTCAGTAGAAGCAATACATTGATTCATTGTGGTCAAGTCTAGGAGGCCACCTAAAGTATCGTCAATTGCTGCCAGTCCGCAGCTTGAAATATTCTCAGCCGTTTGTTTGCACTCTTCAATATTTCCAAACCCATTTTGAACACTATTTAAGGTTCCAAGTGTGTTCTCGGCCCATGTTGAATTCCAACATGTAGTCATAATGGAAAGAATAAAAAATGCTGTCCTCACCTGAACATAACCTCTTTAAAGTTGGATGCTTAAAAATGAACTCTATCTCTATACTTTATCGTCTTTTAATAAAAAACAGTTAAATACGGCGACCAATCAAGTAATTACAGATAGTTATAGGTAAAAGATAGGGAGGTCCTACGCCATAGAAAGTTTCCACCTGAAACAAAAAGCATTTAGGGTTATCATCTTTTAATAAAATATTTCATAAGTCATTAAGACTGATTAAGGAGCCATTAAAGATGACAGCGAAGATGACAGCAAAGATGATAAGAAAAGGGTCCCAACAACTTGCAAAAGATTTGGAAGAACTGTCGAAGGCGATTGAAACGTTACCTCTATTGAGTAGTGATAATAAAAATTTCAGCTCCCACTAAAAATTATTAGTGCTGAGACCCTTTCAAGTATTCCAAAGAATTACTACCTTAATATAGACGACAACACGCCAGAAGAAGATCGGGAGATACTTTTAGTTACAACCTACAAGGTAGTAAGCTCTGATCAAAATGGTTCGATCTTACTCATTCAACCAATAACCATGACCGATATGTATAATATAAAATTCCCAAACCCTCAGCAAAATATTGAAAAAAGTAACCAAGAAGTCAAAGAGTCTAAAAAGAGTGAAGAGGACGAATTCGATTCTTTATTAAACGGGTTTGATTCTGACAGGAGTTCTGATGAAAGCTAACAGTCAGAAAACCGAAATATCTTGGAGCTATTCCGTTAAAAGAGGTTTTATTGAAGATGAGTCCTTTGTTGCAAAGGCCCTCTTTACACCAATAGATTTTGAAATTATTGATTTAAGCAAAGAAGAAATAAAGATCAAGATTGAAGAGAAAGTTAGTTCCCTAGGAGCAAAGAAGATAATAATTTTTCTCTTTAATCCTTCATTTTGCGAAAAACACCCTTTAGATGATGAACGCTGTAATGACCTCATAAACCTATTAGTTTCACCTTTAGAACCTCGTACTGGTCATGAAGCATCCGTGCAAAGAATATTAAAATCATCAGAACTCTCACAGGAGATGGCGCCTTACTTATTATATTACAGTTTTTATTATCCAGAAGTATCAGACCAAGTCATACCTCTTATTAATCTTGAACCATCGAACACAGTGTCTGCTAAAGTTATTTCGACGATTGGAAAGCTACCAGATCATTTTGAAAAGGAATTTGGAGTTATTCTATTAACAGTCCTTAGCGAAGCAGGAGTTGTCGATCATAGAGTACAAAAAACAATACTTAACTCAGTTTTGCGACTTGTGTCTCTACATGTTGAAGGCTCCACAGACATTGCCTCTCAATACTTCAAATCTCTACAACCTGTTGCTATCCAGAATAATGATACTTCGATGATCGACCTATTAGAGATGCTCCTACCCTTTGCAAGCGATAATTTCAAAAGTGAGCTTACTGAATTGTATGTACCACTTAAGAAAAAATCGCCTGAAGAATTATTAGCATCACTTTTTAATGATGACTGATTTCCTACCTACTCAAGAACTTCGATGCTCACTCTTGCAAATGGAGCATGAAATCCATCCCCAAGAAGGGTAGAGATAGGCTCATGGGTTGTGTTGGCCTGATTGTTGATTGAGAAGTTGCCGCCGACATCTCCCCGTTCTGTACCCGCATCTATCGCCATGAGATCAATAGGTCTTTGAGTGCCACTAAAAAAACCAGTTTCTTTACTGAATAGTTTTAAAGCATTCAAACCCACAAACCAGTCTGGGCTTGGAGCTATCATAGAGGCGAATGAGAGGTAAGGGTGCTCTGGAGTGATCTCGACTTCAAAAGTTTGACTCGTCTGATTTCTAATAAACATATTTTTAGTTTCAATGATTTCGCCGATCTGGTTTAGTCTACTGGCGTCTGCGAGTTCGACTTTTAAGATGGCCGTTCTTCCAAGTTCTGATAAATCCTCTAGGCCAGGAGTAGAGAGACCACCTTGTTGAAACAAACTATATTCTTGATCATGCGACACCGCCAAGACAGGTGAGAAGTGAGCATTTTGTGGTGTTGCAAGATGATCTTGCTGATTCCAATTGCTCTCCAGGGTAATTCTATATTTCTTTGCCTGCAGTGTGCCTGAAGCAAAGAAAAGGAAAGTAATAGCAAATAATAAAGATGATTTCATGACGTCTCCTTGCGTTTTGTTAGGGAAAGATTACGAAAGAAAAAGAGTAAAAAAAAATGATTTTTAGGAACCCCATGCATTACCTAAGGCAATACATGACCTAAGTCAGATAACTATCAAGAATACATATAGGTTTACGAAAAAAGACAATCACTCAAACTACTGATATTACGTAGGGAGTTATATGTTTTAGATAAAGCATGCTACTAATATCGGTTAAACCGATAACAACGATTTAAATTATCTATTTTCACTAAATAAGATAAATCTGTATTATAACGAAGAATTTAACTAGTTTTGGGGGTCCCTATGAAGAGTAAAATAACAGTCGCCTATGGAGATGGAATAGGCCCAGAGATCATGAAATCTGCTTTAGAGATTATGGAAAAAGCAGGGGCTCAACTTGATATCACAACAATAGAGATAGGGGAGAAGGCATACCTATCGGGTCACTCTTCAGGTATTTCCCCAGCAGATTGGGAAGTGATCATGGCAAACAAGCTTCTTTTTAAGGCGCCGATCACGACACCTCAAGGTGGTGGTTACAAGAGCCTAAATGTTTCTCTCAGAAAAACTCTAGGACTCTTTGCAAACGTACGCCCAGTAAAGGCGATCCATCCTTATATAAAAACTCATCATCCAGAACTCGATACAGTCATCATTAGAGAAAATGAAGAAGACCTTTATGCAGGAATTGAGCATCGCCAGACACAAGAGGTTTACCAATGTTTAAAGCTTATCACTAAGCCAGGAAGTGAAAAAATTATTCGCTACGCTTTTGAGTTCGCTAAAAATAATGGCCGAAAGAAAGTTACCTGCATGATGAAAGACAATATCATGAAGCTCACTGATGGGGTTTTTCATCAAACCTTTAAAGACGTCGCAAAAGAATACCCGGAGATTGAGACCAATCACTTCCTAGTGGATATCGGTATGGCGAGATTTGCCAACCAACCAGAACTTTTTGATGTCATTGTTCTTCCAAATCTTTACGGAGATATCATCAGCGATATTGCCGCTGAGATCATGGGTTCAGTAGGCCTTGCAGGCTCTTCAAATATTGGAGCAGAGTGTGCAATGTTTGAGGCGATTCATGGTTCAGCGCCCGACATCGCTGGGCAGAATTTGGCCAATCCATCAGGACTGCTAAAGGGCGCAATTCTTATGCTTAATCATTTAGGACAAAGTAAGGTTGCAGAAAAGATTGAGAATGCTTGGTTGAAAACTATTGAAGACGGCATTCACACCGGAGACATCTACTCAGAAGAAACAAGCAAGAAGAAAGTTGGAACTGATGAATTTACTGAAGCGATAATTGAGCGTTTAGGCGAAAAGCCTCTTAAGCTTCCTCAAGTAGAGTATCCTGAGAAGATTACGCCAATCAAAATTCAATTGAGTCCTGTTGTGCCCGTTAAGAAAACACTTGATGGCATCGATATCTTTGTTTGTGAAAATGATAGGAATCCGAACCTCTTAGCGTCCGCCTTAATCAAGGCCGTTGAAGGGAGTCCACTAAAACTCATCATGATTACCAATCGAGGTGTGAAGGTATGGCCAGATGGCAACCCCCACACCTTTTGTACAGACCATTGGCGTTGCCGTTTTATGGCCATTGATAACTGCTATATCTCAGATAAAGATCTCGTTGAACTTCAAAGAAAAATTATTTTCAAAAGTCTCGAAGTCATTAAGACTGAGAACCTTTACAACTTTGAGGGTAAACTAGGCTATTCTTTAGGACAGGGACAATAACATAAAACGTTAAATAGGTAAGGAGGTTCTCCTGAAGTGGCTAAATTATCACCATCTTATTTACTTCAGAGAAATTGCCACCCTAGGCAGTATTACTAAGGCTTCAGAGTCACTTAAAGTAGGTCAACCTGCTTTGAGCTCTCAGCTAAAGACCTTAGAGGATTACCTAGGGGTGAAACTCTTTGAAAGAAAGAATCGCAAGCTGACTCTAACCGAAGCGGGCAAAATAACCCTAGATTATGTAAACAAGATAAACACTCTCGGGCAAGAATTAATCAAAGTTGTGGACGAACGCTCATTTTCTAACGAAGTCCACTTAAGTATAGGGGCATTAGACAGTATCCCAAAGCATCTTATTTGCGACATCGTCGACTTTGCACACAAGAAGACTGGTTGTTTTTTATCGATATATGAAGATTCCAGTGAAGAACTTTTACGTCAACTTTTAGGACATTCAATAGAGCTCATTATTTCTGATCATGAAGTAAGAAGACTTGATAATCGTAAAGTTTTTTGTAAAGAAATTTTAAAGAAACCAATCTTTGCATATGCTGCTCCAAAGTATAAAGACTTGAAAAAAAGGTTTCCACTTTGCCTTGACGGAGTAAGCTGTATTGTTCCAACTATTCACTCAAAAATCAGGAGTGACATTGAAAGCTTCTTTCATTTCAAAAAAATAAAGCCAAAAATGATCGCCGAAACACAAGACACTTCTCTTCAGAAAATCCTTGCTGCTAAGGGGGATGGTGTTGTTTTTCTTCCAGAATTTACAACTAAAGAGCTAGTACAAAACAAATCACTGATTAAACTTGGAAAGCTGGAGGATATATATTCTTCCTACTATTTGATCTATGGCAATAGAGTCTTTGATAACCCAGCTCTTGACCTTATCCTCAAGCAAGACTTTGGTAGAATGAGGCTAGGCTAGGTCAGGGATTTAACCCAGCCTCTTCAGAACACTACGCCGCTTCTTTAATGGCCTTAATACTCACTTTTGTCCAAGGAACGGCCTTTAATCTTCGGTCCTCAATTTGATTCCCAGTGGCTTCGCAAATACCAAATGTTCCATCTTTGATTCTCTCAAGTGCGGAAAGAATATCCGGTAGTATCGCCTTTATCCGATCTCGAAAGTAAATGGAATCACGAAGTTTTTGTTCTCTCGCTGCCTGGTCGATAGACTCAGGACTATTAAGGTCTTTAGGAATAGGTCTCCGCAATGTATTAAGATAAGCATCTCTAAGAGAGATCAGTTTTTGCTCACAAAATAGTACAATGTCTTTTCTAGATTCTTTCATGCTGCCTCCTCAAAACTAATATTTATCCTTTTTGATTTCTTCCTCTTCGTCACGATATTGACGATTTTCGAAAAAGATTTTTTAACAAGCGCCTTAGGACAATTGGCCTTGCTTTTTAAATATATTGTCTTCTTTCCTAACTTGAAAAATGATTTCGATGTAAATTCTCCAGTTTGATTTCTAACAACAGTGAGTTTCAAATCAGTTAAAAATGGCACTCTCTTTTTAAAGCGAATCGTTTCTTTTTCAATGATTCCCTTAATTGCTTCTTCAGTCATAGGATGCTCCTTGTGTACTGGTTGATATAACTAGTCTTCTATTCGCTTCTCTTTGAGTTGCGATCAGTTGTTAGGTAGTAGGTAATGAAATAAAGGCCCAAAGGAATAAAACAGATGATGGCGGCTAGGGATGAGTTCATTATGTATCCTCTTTTTATTAGGTTCATAATTAATATAGAGCAAATTTTTGTTTGATAAAATTAAATAAAATCGATCAAAACCATTGATTAATTCAATACAAATTCTCATCAAAGAAGGTCAGAGAATAGTGGTAATAGACTTCTAAAGTTAAAGAACTATTTAGAAAAAAAAAGGGGTGCTGAATAAGCACCCCAATTTAAGAAATTATAAATATTAAATAAGTCTTAAGTCGTAAAATCAAAATCAACATAAAGAACCTTATTGTCCTTTGTTAGGATTTCAAAGTAGTAGTGAGAGCAATACTCACTGGCGCCATCAGAATATCCACGATAGGCCGCTCCTTTGATAAGCCCTTTCTTCTCAAGATCTTTTAAGAGGCGAGCAAGAGCAGGGGAGTGGTCTTTCATATAGTAATTCACAGAATCGAAGCCCGTCTCTGTTTCATATAAACAGAAATCGTACTCACTACCTTCTGGGTCACCTAAATTCTCTAGAGACTCCTCAAGGGATTTAACAAGGTCAGCTTCAGTGTGAGTTTTTAAAACTTTTCGAACACCAGCATCACCGTTATGAATATTTATTTCGTCATTATCTAGAAGCTCATTAAAGACGTTTACCCAATTTCTTTTGTCATTCACTTCAACTTTCATTTTCCGAGTCGACCAGCGAACGCTCATACTTCCATTTTCAAGAAAACTGACAATTCTAAAAGCTTCAATAGTTCCAGCAAATTCAATATTATTTTCTTCATACTCAAATGAGACGAGAAGATTTGAAACCTTGTTAATCTGTTGATTAAAAGTTGATTTTGTTACCTTAAACTTACCGACTTTCACACACTTTGCTACATCAATTTTGGTGTAATCATCATAGGCAAAGCTTTCTAACTCAGAACAAATACGCCCTTTAACTTCTTTTGATTTTAAAGACTTCGCCCCAAAAGCACTAAGAGACAATATCATTGTCATTAAAACTACTTGTTTCATACTTCCCCCCAATATCGTTTACCAGACACTAACCAAAGTGAAATTTATTGAATAGGGCATATGTAAATATGACTTAACCAAAGCTCGAAAAGGTAGTTAAAATAGGCCCTTATAAACTATCGTCTAAGACGAATAGCTCTTTCGATATTATCAAAGTTGTCATTTACGCAGTCAATGAAACGAACTTCAAGCTTGTCTCTATCAAATTGAAAACAATGCTTAATAAATGAACCAGGAATTTCAAAGCTAACCTTGCTGAAATTGTCATTGATAAATCTCACATAGAATGAACTCACTCTATCAAAGCGCATATTATCACAGCTCTTGAAGCGAGTATTATGAGTGTAACTTTCAATGTCCCAAAAATTTCTGTCAATACAAGATTCAAACCTGAAAGAAACACCCTGACCTGTTCTTAAATCAGTGTTGTTACATTTATCTAAGAAAATCGCGTGTCCGCTAAAAATCGTAAAAAGAGCTACTAGAGTTATCAGCTTCTTCATCAATACACCTCGTGTTTAGTTTCCCTATATCTAGCAAACAATTCACTCTTCTCTTAGAGAATAGGGTAAAAAGGTAAGTGTTATGCCACACCTAATTCGCAGCTGTGAAGGTTTAATCACGTACCTTTTTCAAGGGATTTACGATATTCAATCTTCTGTGGTAATTTTACCTATGAACGAAATCACCATAACTAGACCAGATGA
Source organism: Bacteriovoracaceae bacterium (assembly GCA_017858255.1). Classification (GTDB taxonomy): domain Bacteria; phylum Bdellovibrionota; class Bacteriovoracia; order Bacteriovoracales; family Bacteriovoracaceae. The sequence continues at coordinate 12,226 of JAFMBV010000034.1, read as the reverse complement.
TTGGCATGCTCACTTTCGCGATAATGAGCTTTTAAAAGAAACTGTCTCGGCCAGTGCACGCCAGTTTAGTCGCTCCATTGTAATGCCAAATCTTACTCCTCCGGTAGTTAATGCTAAGATGGCAAAGGCCTATGAAGCGAGAATATTGGCCGCAAGGCCCGAGGGTAGTGACTTCACTCCCTTAGTTACTTTGTATTTAACTAATGTCACCACGACAGATGATATAAAGGACGCGAAAGAGCAGGGGATTCTAGCGGCCAAGCTTTATCCTGCGGGGGCCACGACCAACTCAAGTAGTGGCGTAAACGATATTGAAAAGATGTATCCCGTTTTTGAGGTGATGGCGAAAAATAAGATGCTTCTCCTTATTCACGGTGAGGTGACGGATGGAGAGATCGATATTTTTGATAGAGAAAAGGTCTTTATTGAAAGGTATTTAGAGGATATTGTAAAAAGCTTTCCTGATCTTAAAGTTGTTCTCGAGCATATAACAACAAAGGACGCCGTGGACTTTGTAAAAGGGAGTTCTCCAAATGTCGCTGCTACCCTGACGCCTCAGCATCTTATGCTCAATCGTAATGACCTCCTTGTGGGAGGAGTTAAACCTCATTATTATTGCCTGCCGATTTTAAAAAGAAATACTCATCAAAAAGCGCTACGAGAAGCGGTTATAAGTGGTTCCACTAAGTTTTTTCTTGGAACGGATTCTGCTCCTCATATGAAAGACCAGAAAGAATCGGCCTGTGGCTGTGCTGGTTGTTATTCGGCCCCGGCTGCCCTTGAGCTATATACCCAAGTTTTTGATGAGCTCAATGCCCTTGATAAACTTGAAGGCTTCACAAGTCACCACGGTGCTGACTTTTATGGTCTGCCTCGAAATACTCAAAAGGTAACTCTTGTGAGGGAAGCCTGGACCATTCCCAATGAATTAGAAGTGGTTGGCAGCAGAGTGATTGTTCCTTTTTGGGCCGGTAACAAGGTTACTTGGCGTCTAAAATAGCAACGCCAGTAATGTCTTGAGGATTTACAGAGTAACTGACTTGTCAAAAGGAGCATTTTCAGATGTTCCAGTTTGGTAGCAAACAGCAGTATGGTTTTTACTCTCATCGTTGGCCCGATGAGAAATAACTCCAATCGATTGAGATCCTCTCATCATTCTTATCATTGCTTCTGAAATAACGGTCTTGCTTGTGCCCTCAGCATCTGAAAAACCTAGGGTCAGCGTACCTTTGGCCTTTGTAATGGAGAATGTTTGACTTTCAGATGTAAAGATTGATTCATAAACTTGATCTTGATCTATATCGATAACAATTTTTTTCGTTAACGAATAATTTTCACCGTTGAAAACACCACAAGTTAGATTTGTCGTTGCAAATGTTGTTGTCGACGCCATCAAGGCCATACCAATCATTAGTTTTTTCATTCTTTCTCCAACGTTTTACTATTTAAGATTTAAAATCATTATAGTTAGGACCATCATTCTTAAATAGGGAGAATGAAAACTATTCATTTAGAGTCTAAAATCTATACAGAGCACCGTTCTACAGAACCTTTAGGCAAAGCCCCTAAGGTAATCAATGACTTACGTTACTGATGACCACAATATTAGGCAATTTCAAAACTCCAGTCTTTAGACCTAGAAGTGAAGTTTTGGGCATTTAGAGAGAAATTTGACTAAATTTTAAAATTTTCTGATGAAATATCCGAATAGTCTCTATGATGAAGTATATGAAAAATATCCTGCTCGTTCTATTCGTTCTAGTTGTTGCTATTGGCTGTGAAAACACTGGTGAAGTTTCTGATTGGGAGACTCCAAGAACAACCCAGCTTGCTCATACTCCTGAATTTTCTGAAGATGCACGAGCGGCTGGTAATGATCTTTTTGGTAGTGTGGAAAACCCAACCCGCATTCCCTCAGGTTTAGAATTAGCAGCAGCGATGGAACCAAGTATCGGTCGCTGTGAGCAATGTGCCGATAATTCATATGCTGTCACCAGAGGTAACTTTGGCACAGACCCGCGCTATCAAGTTTCACTTAAAAACTATCCAAGGCCTTCTCATGGCTGTACTCCTTATACGGACGTTAGCCTCAATCAAGCCGAGTCACTAATTGCTTCACAAAATTTATCAACGAGAAATGCCACAGAAAGAGAAAAAAGAGTTTTAGGTGCCTCCATCAAAAGAGTGCAAGAGCTCAATGGTGGTCCTTTAAGAACAGGAATGGGACCAGGAGGCGGTTATCCTTTCGTATATAAAGATGAAAATGGAAGTAACCAAAGGGCCGAGCAAATTAACATTGGTCGTAATATAGCGGCGCGAGGCCACAACCATTATGGCAATAGTGTGGCCCAACAAGTGCATGAGTGGGCCCACCTCATTGGAAACAATGGTGTCTATCAGCGATTAAGAAGCTACATGCGTGGAGCTGGCGATTGTCATGTCAGCAACTATGCCTTATCGAGGCCTAATGAGCACTTTGCAGAAGTCTTCACGGCCTTTGTTACTGAGCCTGCGACACTTCTTAATAACACGCGTACACCTGCTGCTTGTCGGAGGGCCTTTGATTTCTTTAAAAATGAATTCTTCAATCGAGGCGACAGGGTAACGAACTGTATTCCCCACCATCTACGCTAGTTCTTTCACAAATAGTGCCAGGTTGAGTTTGGTATCTATAAACTCAACCTGCTGGATGCCTCTTTTATATGTTTAATGATTACAATATTTCGATACAAAGATTTTTGTATTTAACGTCGTATCAAGAAAACTTGTCATTCATCAAATTCAGGGGACCGCCTCTATATGAAACCCATACATTAGGAGGGTAATAGGGAAAGTTTTGGTTTTTTTTTAGGAATTTTGGATAAGTGTTGAAATTATTGAGGATGGGTTTATTAATTACAAAATATAATAATTTAAAAAATAAACCCACCCACTTGCACTAAAGTATATACCGGTATATACTTTATTAATGAAGCTAAAGAAACTAATAAAAGCTCTAAAAAATGATAAAATCAATTACATGATAGTTGGCGGTTATGCTGTTAATTTTCATGGGTATTCCCGAAATACCGTAGATATTGATCTAGTTATAAAGTTCACTCTCTCAAATTTAAGGAAAATTGAAATTATACTCAATGAAATGGGTATGATTTCGAGACTTCCCATAGATGCTGTTTCTATATTTAAATTTAGAGATGAATATATAAAAAATAGAAACCTAATTGCTTGGAATTTCTATAGCGAGAATGACCCAACTGAACAAGTCGATATATTAATCACCCATGATGTAAGTGACTTTAAATCAGAGAAATTTCGTGTTGGCCAACTAGAGATAAAAGTAATCTCTAAAGATGATCTTATAAAAATGAAAAAAAAATCAGGTCGAAAAAAAGACCTGCTCGATGTCGAAGAGCTAACAAAATGAAAGATGCAACCAAACAAATCGAATGGCTCGAGGCCATGAGAGAGTTAAATAAGGCAAGAAAAGTTGAAAAAACCAAACTGATATCAATCAAGATTGATCCTGCCCTCTTAAATGCTTTTAAACTAAAGTGCGAGCTTGAAAAAAGACCCTATACCTCAAAGATAAAAGAACTCATGCAAGAGTACTTAAATCGTAACAGCTAATGATGCTAATAAGCATAGGTGCCAAATAATATAAAAACAAGAGCCATTAGGTGCCAGGTTGAGTTTGGAAACTGCTTCCAGAAGTTGCTATCACGAATGGTTTCTCAGACTGATCAACAAACGCTCCTGTTAGGTGGGCGGCCCTTATATAGGTCTTATTACTATTTAAACCAAAATCAGAAAGATAGCTTTGAAGTTCCTCTTTATTAGAGACAAGAACCCTTCCTTTACATTCATAAGGGGAAGAAGGAACCTCAGGACAAGCGCCTAAAGCGGAAGCTGAGGATAGAACAAAGAGAAGCGCCCAACGTACTACGTTCATAGAAGATTCCTTTAATTAAGGGATATGTTCTATCATCGGCCATTAACCAAAATTAATTCAGAAAAAATTGGTTAAGTTTTCTCCACTCGTTCAAATGCCCTTACTAGAAAGGCGTTCGCTGATTATAATGTGCTTCATGATCAATGTAGCGACAAATCTGTCGCCACAGTATTTTTCTATAAGGGATAATAACTGTTATCCCTTATAACTCCCCTTTTAAAATTTCTAAGGTCTTTTAATTAAAGGATTTTCTCTTGGTTCCGATAGAAAGTTATACCCAATAATAGAGAGACTTTTCTATGACTACCCTAGTAACCGCTAATCAGATAACTACAAAGTTTGGCAAAAAATCAAGTGAGCTTGAATTTGAGTTTCTCAATAACTTTGAATCAGTGCATACCAAAAAGGCCTACAAAAGAGACATCATTTTTTTCCTTAGATTCTTTAAAGCAGAGTTAAAACTTAATTCAGTAAAAGACTGTGTGCGCTTTCATATAGTGGCCTATAAGACTTACCTGATAAATTCAGAGTTCTCCCCTAAGACCATCAATAGAAAATTAAGCTCCCTATCAAGTTACTTTCAATTCTTAATGGAAGCAGGATTTTTAGATTTTAATCCCGCTGATGGCGTTAAGCGACCTAAGCAAGTCGCGAAGTCTGAGACACTTGATTTAACTGATGAAGAAGTGATGAGGCTCTTTGAGGTTATCTCTGAAAAAGCGACTCCCCTTCACAGAGCAATTCTAATGACCTTTTTTACCACGGGCATAAGAAAGTCAGAGTTAATTGAGATTAAACTCTCTGACCTTCAAGAGATCAATGGTGAAATGACCATCTCAATTAGAGCAAAGGGAGGCAAACAGCTTTTAAAGTTTCTACTTCCAGAATGTTTTGAAGTAATCGTTGATTACTTAATCGACATGAAAAAACTCAACAGAGAAGTAGACCCTAATGACTGGCTCTTTCAACCAAGTGTTAACCCAAGAAATCCAAATAATCTTGATCGTCCACTTGTTCCAAGTTCCATCGATTACATTTTTAAAAAATACTGTAAGCTCGCAGGAATCAATAAAAGAGTTTCCCCACACTCTGCGAGGGCAACTTACATAGGCTCTAGTCTTGAGGGTGGTGCTGATTTATTAAAAGTTTCAAAAGATGTTGGGCACTCTTCTGTTAAAACCACAGAGGCCTATAATAAAAGAAAAAACACCCTTAAAGACTCGCCTGCTAGAAACCTAGGCTTTATTCAGAAGGCCTGTTGAATTGGTTTCGTTAATTAAGAAATATTGAAGTTCGGTTTCATGAAGTGATTATTTTATTAGGCTACTTTAATGTCCATGTAGTATCCCCAACTGGTCCAGTTTCTCCCATAGCTGAGTAGTTTTTGTAATTAATGATCGCGGAGCTCCCAGGGGTGGTTTTTTCGGCGCCTTCTACTTTTACTTCAAAGACCTGTCCCTTTGTAACTTCACAGTCACCGAAGCCTGAATTCCCCTGCTTTACATGATTAACCTTGAATGTTGTCTTTACGCGTCCTTTAGCAAGGATTCTGACGCTCACGTCACAAGTTATAAAAGAGGACGCTTGAGCATTAAGAGTAAAAGAAAATAAAAGTGAGGTAGCGAGTACCAGCTTCATGGATTAATAATAACTTAAATTTCGAAAATTACATATCATTTCGGAAGGCCTTACCTAATTTCCATATTCCTAATCTCTTTTGCTCTTTCCATTAACGTATTTAATCTTTAAGGTTTTAAGCTTTTTCTTAATTATCCATAGTAATGAAAAAGCTATAATACCCGTTGGGACACCCCTATGCGGAAAATCAACAAGTATTCCGGAGCCCCCAATCTCTATTTCATTGCCAATCAACCCAAACTCAGGCCATGGAACCGAAATAAAGCCAGTACAGGATAGAAAGATAACCATTTTGCCAAAAGCAAAAACAGTATCTCTTATGAAAGCTTTAGATGCTTCTATTTGGGTAGCAATAAAATACTCCTTAAAGTTTGTTATGATCAAATAAAAGTAGATAATAAATGTAAAGTAACTACCCGAATTAAAAAGTAGGAATAGTCCAATAGATAAGAATGGTAAAATGAACAAAATTATGAAAGATTCGCCCCTATTCCCTCGAAAAACTCTTGAAAGAAAATAAGCAAACATTTCGACAAGAATATTTAAAAAATTATAACCAATTTCTAAGATTGCAATGAGTGGTACGATTGAAAGAGCATAAGGATCTACGGTTAAAACGATTTCAGGAAAAAACCAAAGAGTAAGTAAGTACACGATCCAAAATAGCTCATAATTTTTTGCGACCCAACTTGAATGGGTAAACACTTCGAAAAGCGTTGATTTTAAAAATCGCAGGTCTAGCCTCCCCTGGAACTCAGTAAAAGTATTTCTTCTTAAATTAGTCACCTAAATTTATCATGTACAGATTAAACTAAGCAAACTTTGTCAGTTTTTTAAAAATAACTCTTTATCATACGAAAGATAGGAATAAAGTAGTCCAACGATTGAAAACTCTCTTGAGCCATTGAAGACGAGATCAGTCTAGAGCTCTTAAGGTCTTTTTTAAATTGAATAGAAAGCTGCTCTATTGTTTTAGGGTTACTTATAAACAGATCAAGTTCTAGATCATGATAGAGACTGCGATGGTTTAGATTACTAGAGCCACTGATAGCACAATCGTCAATGATCGTAACTTTTGAATGAAGAACACTCGGCTGATAAAGGAAAATATCTGCTCCCGCTTTTCTTAGTGGCCTATAGAAAATTGAGTTTATCCATGGAAAAAATTTGTGATCACTCATTTCTCCAGTTAGCAGTGAGACTTCTACTCCCCTTTTTTGAGCATTCAATAACTCTTTTAAAATACAAGGAGTCGGCACAAAATAGGGATTCGTAATCCAAATCCTCTCTTTAGCATTAGCAATCCTTTTTTTGAGACTTGAGAGGTTCTTCCTCCTCGATATTGGCGAAAAGTTAATCTGTACGTCTGATCCACGTAAGGCCTTAGTCGCTCGGTTGCCTTTTTTAATGAATCCCAATGTTATTTCAAATGCCTCTCTAAGAATTTCTACTCTCTGATCTCGAATTAAAAAACCAGTATCGCGCCAGGCAGGTCCATAGCTTGTTGACTTGACGTGAACGTCACTTATATTGGCACTTCCAACGAAAGCAATCACATCGTCGATAACACATAGCTTTCGATGATTTCGCTTATTGATCTTTAATAGGAGATATGTTCTGAGAAAAACCCTGACCTTCTGTCTTAGACTATGTTGCTTCTTGTAACTTAATTGAGAAGCCAGACCATTGAAAAACTCAAATTGAACTCCGGCCCTTTGAAGTTTTTTAACACTTTCTTTACTAAGTCGCTTACTTCCTACTCCATCAGTTATGATAGAAACACTTATACCTCTATTGCTAGCACAAATTAGTTTGTCCATGAAGAGTCTGCCAAGCGCATCATCCTCAATAGTATAGAACTCTAGACAAATCCTCCTCTTGGCCTCATCAATATGCTTAATCATAGCTTCAAAATATGAAGGAGCATCATGAAAGACTTCTTCGTCCAATAGAAAGTAACTATCCATGACGATATACTACAATGATTTGAATATTTGATTTATTAAGTGTGGGTTAGAATTGGGTTTAAATCGCCTAATAAAGATATGCCCATACCGCGAGATTTTTTTGACTTAAATTGAATTGATATGAAGGTTAGATTTTTTCATAAAGGTAGCCGCTTATGGTTTCAGGTTCCATTGATTACATCTTTGAGAAATACTACAAGCTCGAAGGAATCATTAAGGTCGTTTGACCACACTCAGCAAGGGCAACTTACCTAGACTTTATTCAAAAGGCCTCTTAACTCTTATTCCGTTGGCCATTTGATGTTCTTCTTTTCTGTAACCTTAAGAGACTATTCTTGGCTAAAGTCATCAGGTGTTTCAACTAAAAGGTCTTTTGGGCTTTTGTGGTCGGTCAATTTACCTGCCATATTATCCAACGCACGCAAAAGTTTTCCTGATGCGGCTTCAATGGCCTGATAAATTGTATCTGCTTGGTGACTTACAACAACTGGTTGATGATTAGAAACGCGGGCCTCTAATAAACAGCGTTTGTCATTGACACTTGTCTTCCCGCCATTTTCATCAGAGAGGTGAACTTCAATACGCGTGATTGCAACCTTAAATCTTTCAAACGCTGCGGACAAGTTCGCTTCAATGTAAGTGTTAAGCTCTGCGCTGCCTTCGATGTTATGGTCGGTGTTTACTTGAATATTCATAAATTCCTTTTAAGATGGTATTCTTCACATTGAATTATAAGTCCGAAGAATAAAAAAAGCGAATGACATAAATCATGTAATTAAAGAGCCTATATGATAAGAGTTCCTTTCAAAATTAGTACGGTAAGGATTATCTGACTATTTTGATTAGGAAATTTATCCTCCGAATCAAAAGATTCTCAACACATTAAAATTTCCATTAAAAAAGAACGATAAGATATCATAATCAAATTTATAGGGACCTGTATGAAAGTAGCTCCATTACCAGAAAATGAGAAAGAACGATTAGATGATTTAAAAAATTATGCGATCTTAGACACTCTTCCAGAAATCGACTTTGATGATTTTACCAAGATTGCGGCCAATATTTTTGGAACACCTATCGCTCTAATCTCCTTGGTAGATGAATCTAGGCAGTGGTTTAAATCAAGTTATGGATTAGGTGCCACAGAAACTCCTAGAGAAGTGGCCTTTTGCTCTCATGCTATATTACAAGATGATGTTTTCGTAGTGCCTGACTCATTTAAGGACGAACGTTTTCACGACAATCCCCTCGCAGTGGGTGCTCCTCATGTTCGTTTTTATGCGGGCGCTCCTTTAAAAACTCCCTCCGGCCACAAGTTAGGAACTTTGTGTGTTATCGATAGCACACCCAGAGAGTTTGATGAAGAGCAAAAAGAAATATTGAAAGCTCTTGGAAGACAAGTCATCAATCAAATGGAATTAAGACTTTCTCTGAAGGAAGCAAAGAGCGCGGCAACAACCAAAGCATCATTCTTAGCGACTATGAGCCATGAAATCCGTACTCCCCTTAATGGAATATTGGGTTGTGCAGATATCCTACTAGACAGCGTTAAAGAAGAAGAAGATAGAAAGCTTGTTCGCACGATTACCGGCTGTGGGGATACTTTACTCAACCTGATAAATGGAATTTTAGACTTCTCAAAGCTTGAATCGGGCAAGATGGAAATCGAAAATGAGCCGTTTAACCTTAGAGAAAATGTAGATCAAATAATTCATCTTTTTAAATCACAAATCAAATCACATCACAAGTTAATACACAATCATCGAGCTCCGTCGATCTCAATCTCCACTTTGATAAGGATGTTCCCCCGTGGGTTTATGGTGATGTAAACAAAGTTCGGCAGATTCTTAGTAATCTTATAAGTAATGCCCTTAAGTTTACTCCGTCTGGAAGTGTAGATCTAATTGTTCATGCCGAAAACTTAAAAGATGATGAAGATTACAGGATTCAATTTTCTGTCAAAGACAATGGCATCGGAATCACTAAAGAAGCGCAAGAAAAGTTATTTGTTTCTTTTTCTCAGGTTGATGCTTCAACAGTCAGAAAGTTTGGAGGGACAGGCCTCGGTCTTGCGATATCCAAGTCTCTTACTGAGCTAATGGGTGGAACTATTTGGGTTGATAGTGATGAAGGAAAGGGTTCCACTTTTAGTTTCACTATCAACGCTAAGAGAGCACAGAGTAAGGATACTTCTGAGAATAGTAAAATTGTTATTAACTCAAACATGGCAGTAGAACGTCCCCTCAGGATTTTGATGGCAGAAGATAATCGTATTAATCAACTTGTTGCCAAAAAGACTCTTGAAAGAAAACTTGGCTATGAAATTGATATTGCGACAAACGGGTCAGAGGCATTACAAATGCTTAAGTCACAGAAATATGACATTATTCTCATGGATTGCTTTATGCCTGTAATGGATGGATTTGAAGCTACAAGAAAAATAAAAGAAAATCCAAGTGAATATAATAATCCAACGGTTGTCGCCCTAACTGCTAGCGCCCTTAAAGAGGATCGAGATAAGTGCTTCGATGCTGGAATGGACGATTTCTTAAGTAAACCTCTTAATATTAAAGAAATAATTCGAGTCTTAAAAAACTGGAAACAAAAAGATTAGTTCAATTCTAGTAGGCGCTAAAAAACCTACACCAACAGTTGCCTTATAGGAGCAGAGATAACACCAAAGGCCTCTTGCGTAGACCCAAGCATAGTCCCAATCGACTCAGTTGAAGTAGAGAAATTTACAACAATTCCCTTATCACTGATAACGATATTCTCAACGCCCTTAGATGCTTTGGGGGAGAAAATTAATCTTCCCTCTTCATCTGTAAGCTCTCCATGGCCATCATCTTCTAAGTCTTCAAAGGCCTCAATTAAAGCATCAAAATTAATAGTCCCTGTAACAGGGATATAAAGGTCTTCAAACATTTTTGGAAAAACGGTATCAAACCCTGCTGGGATTGAGCCCATATCCATCCGAAGCTCCAAAACTCTTGTCGTTTTGATGCTTCTAAAGTCGTCTTCATCTTGAAAAGCGGAAACTCTATATCGAAAAGGAGGTGTGGCCAGGAATCCACCTTCAGGGTCTTTTTCACATTCTCTTTTCTTATAGCCAAAAATAGCTTTGGCATTCTTATAGACGTCTTCTATCTCTTGCTTTATATCTTCTTCTGTTAATCGCTGGGCCCAAGTCTCGGCACTCGTGCAGTGTGTTTTCGGTTCGCTATTTCGACCTTTAACGTAACCAGGAAAATTCTTATAAAGCTCGACCTCAGTTCGTCTAAGTTCATACTCTTCAGTGTTAAGGGATACTAAGTTTGAAGCGTCGTCATTAAATTGATCATCGTCAAATTCAGAAATTTTAGTATTTGAATCACTGCCAATAATCGCAAAGGGCTCCTGTGTTCCACGGACCCTCGTCTCTTTTGTAAGGTAAGTAGGAATAGTTCTAGAAAGATATTTTTTAAGAGTGCCAATCGTAACAGCATTGTCGCGATCAAAGGCCTTATCAGCTTCCCCAGAGAGAGCTTCAATTAAATGCCAGGTCCATATACCTAGTTTCAGTTTTGAGGATCGGTATGACATCTGTGCAATTGATGTTGAGAAGAAACAGGCTTGTGATGAAAATTGATCGATATGATTGATAAATTCTTTTTCACATATATCAGTAATTGTGCTTTTTGGGTTCTTCGTTTTGAGTAACTCAGTGGCAGAGGCATCCATAAAGAGGAAAGCCTTCTTACATGGGTTATGACTTAATGGTTCAAGTAATAACTCATCAAAGCAAGCAGATGTTCCATTTAAATTGTCTTGATTAGAATCAAATAGCGTAAATGAGTTTTCACCACGAGTAGAATAGGCGTGCCCTTCATAGTAGAAGAAGAATGTATCAAGAGGAGACAATCCTTCAATTATTTTCGGCAACTTTTCTTCAACCGATTCAAGAGTTGCTTCTTCGTTGATAAAGCTATGGATATTCCCCTCAGGTACATCAAAGGTCTGAAGCAGCATATTCTTAAAGGCCAGGGCATCGTTTTTAGCATATTCGACACTTGGAATAGTGGGAGTGCTACCTGCCATATAATCTTCTATGGCAATAATAACTGCAAATGTTTCACCAACTACTTCTACGCTCATCCATTACTCCAACACTTAAAAAATCAGGCATTTCAGTTTCGTTGAAAAATGTTAACATTTTAAAAGGGAGTTGTTATTATAAAACTTTAGAAATTGCTCATTTAACTAGCTGTTTCACCTTCGATTAACGATAATTTCATGCTTTTTTCTTCTTCCCTAAAGAGCAAATCATGAGGAACACAATTGTTTAACAAGTTGATTATTTTCACTCTTTTCTCCTTTAGCTCAATGGCAGCGACATTTACTTTGCAATTGAAAAGACCAAATCACTCCATACTATTACGCTCTAAAAAGAATTTTTTGGAATTTCGGCCAAATGCAAGTCTTCACTTAGGCTTTAAGCTATCAACGAATTACTTTTATATAGAATATGGGCAAAAATTAAACGATACAAATTACGGAAATTCTCAAGTAGGAAATAATTCATACAAAAGTTATCGTATTGGTATTCCTATCGCTAACACGTATACCGAAGTTTATTATCAGGAATGGATCGGCTTTAGTAGTGATGAAAACCCTGAAACAGGTTGCGATTATT